>NZ_JBTIXF010000081.1:0-28092 GCF_055793945.1 Plantactinospora sp. A48
ATGGACAACTGGCTCCGCGGGCGAGTGAAAAGGCGTATCCTGGGGGTGGTGTCTTTCTTGCGGGGGGGGGTGTGGGGGTGGGTGGGGGCTCCCACCCCCCCCCCCACCCCCCCCCGGGCCTGCCCCTTTTCCGCCCCACCCACCCACCCCGCACCCCCACCCCCGCCACCCCCGCACCCCACCCCCACTCCCACCCGCACCCGCACCCGCACCCGCACCCGCCATACGGTTCGCCCCCCGCATGGCGGGGGGCGAACCGGGCAGATCTTGGAATTCTGCTACCGCCGGAGGGGTGACAGGATTCCAAGATCCGCAAAGCCAGCGGCCGGTGACCGGTGACCAGCAGCCAGGGCCGCTGACCGGCGGCGAAGGCCGGTGACCGGCGGCCAGCAGTCAAGGCCGGCGGCCGGTGACCGGCGGTCGAGGCCGGTGGCGGTGGGGCTGGGTCAGGCTCCGGATAGGCAGGTGACCGAGTCGAAGTCGGCGTAACCGCCGTCGGCGCCGATGTCCTGTACCCACAACCCGGCGAACGCGCCGGTGAAGCCCCAACTGGTCGGCTCGCCGGCCACGGACCGCGCGGCGTGCTCGTCGGACAGGATCGTCGCGTCCAGGGTCACCGGGATGTCCCGCCAGCCGCTACCGAGGTCGTACCCGAAGTTCAGCGCCGGGCCGTCGAAGGCGACCCGGAGCCGCAGCCGGGTCCGGTCGCCCAGTGGCACCGTCAGTTCCGGGTACGCCGTCCGGCGGCCGGAGTCGCAGCTGAGCACCTGCAGCACCCGCTCACCGTCGTCGTCCACGGTGACGTAGGCGTAGTGCCAGTTACGGGTGTTGTAGTACCCAGTCACCCCGGCGAGCTGTCGATAGGTGGTCGGCCGGAACTCCATCTCGGTGGCGAGCAGGAACCGCTGATCGGTGACCCGGCGCGCGACCAGACTCGGCCGGTGCCGGCCGACGGGCGACTGACCACCGTAGATCCGCAGGTGGGACGGCCGGACCGTGAGGTCGACCCAGTCCGGGGTGGCCGGCCTGCGCAGGGTGGACCAGTTGGGCCCGAGCGCCGGTTCGGTGAAGTCGTCGGTCGCCGGTTCGACCGGGACCGGTGCGGGCGGCAGGTCGGGGGCCGGTACGACGTCGGCCGGGGCCGCGTCGCTGATCCTGGGCCAGCCGTCGGTGGTCCACTCGACCGGTTGCAACGCCGTCTCCCGACCCAGCACGCAGCGCCCGGACGGGGCGTACGGCCGGGCGGTCAGGTGCGCGAGATACCACTGACCGCCGGGGGTGCTGACGAGGCTGCCGTGTCCGGCCTTCTGCAACGTCAGCTCGGGCCGACCGTACGAGCTGATCAGCGGCCCCGCCGGATCCGGCTGGTACGGGCCGAACAGCTCCCGTGAGCGGGCGACGGTCGCCTGGTGCTCCCAGCTCGTCCCGCCCTCGGCGGTGAGCAGGTAGTACCAACCGTCGCGGCGGTACAGGTGCGGGCCCTCGGTGACCCCGGCCGCGGTGCCCTGGAAGATCATTCGCGGTTCGCCGACCGTCCGTCCGGCAGCCAGGTCGTACCGCTGGATCTCGATGCCGGCGAAGCGGTCCCGGCCCGGACGCCAGTCGGCGCGCATGGCCAGCAGCCAGGTGCTGCCGTCCTCGTCGTGGAAGAGCGACGGGTCGAAGCCGTGCGCGTGCGTGGGCACCGGATCCGACCAGGGACCGGTGATCGCCGGCGCGGTGGTCACGTAGTTCTGCGGATCCCAGTAGCCGCTGGCGAAGCTCCCGACGTCGGTGAAGACCAGGTAGAACCGGCCGTCGGCGTACGACAGGCAGGGCGCCCAGATCCCGCCCGAGTCGTTCGCGCCGGCCAGATCCAGCAGGCGCCGCTCGGTCAGGATGCCGCCGAGCGGACGCCAGTTGACCAGGTCACGGGAGTGGTGCAGCCGTACCCCTGGGTACCACTCGAAGGTCGAGGTCGCCAGGTAGTAGTCGTCCCTCACCCGCAGGATCGAGGGGTCCGGATGGAAGCCCGGCAGCACCGGGTTTTTGATCAACCGGGTGGTCGTTGGCAGCGCACCGACCTCACTGGGCATCGAACGCTCCTCGGCAGGGACGGTGAAGGTCAGAAACCGCCCGCAGGCGTCGGCGCCTGGTCGATCACTCAGTGCCCTCGTCGCCCGGACGGAACCGGCCGAAGCCGGCAGTCGATACTTTCGAGAAAATTTCGACCACTTGCAGCCTAGGCGGCCCCGCCAAGTGGGGTCAAGAGACGTCTGACGATTCAGTAGTCGCCGGGCGTGCCAGTCCGCAAGCTTCCGAAAGTTTCGGGCTATGCTGCCATCGGGCACAAGCATGGCGAGGAGCCGGGATGCGACACGAACGGGCGACGCTGGCGGACATCGCCGTCGCTGCCGGGGTTTCCATACCCACCGTTTCAAAGGTTCTGAACGGGCGCCCCGACGTCGCTCCGGACACCCGACAGAAGGTGCAGGATCTGCTCGACCGGCGCGGGTACACGGCCCGCCGCACGGCCCGGCGGAACAACCGCACCAACGGCGGCAGCGCGGACCTGATCGATCTGGTACTTCGGGACCTGGGCAGCCCGTGGGCCATGCAGATCATCGACGGGGTCGAGGAGTACGCCTACCAGTCCGGCATGGCGGTGGTGGTCTCCGCCGTACACGGCCGGAACCGCAACCGCCCCGACCGGCGCTGGATCGAGCAGTTGTCCTCCCGCCGGTGCGACGGCGTCCTCCTGGTGCTGTCCGAGCTGTCCGACAGCCAGCAGGGTCAGCTCGACGACCTGGGCATCCCGGTCGTCATCATCGACCCCGCCGGGCAACCCCGACCCGGCATCCCGTCGGTCGGCGCCACCAACTGGGCCGGCGGCGTCGCGGCCACCGAACACCTGCTCGGGCTCGGGCACAGCCAGATCGCGGTCATCAGCGGGCCCGCCGCCGTGCCGTGCAGCCGGGCCCGGGTGGACGGCTACCGCGCCGCCATGAACGCCGCCGGCCGCCGGATCCCGCCCGGGTACGTCCGCAGCGGTGACTTCACCGCACCGTCGGGATACCGCGAGACCAACGCCCTGCTCGAACTGAGCCGGCCACCCACCGCCATCTTCGCCTGCGCCGACGAGATGGCACTCGGTGCCTACGAGGCGCTGTACGAGCGGGGGCTGCGTGTCCCGCACGATGTCAGCATCGTCGGGTTCGACGACCTGGATGTGGCCCGTTGGTCCATCCCGCCGCTGACCACCATCCGTCAGCCGCTCACCGAGATGGCCGGCATGGCGACGAGAATGCTGCTCAGCCTGGTCGACGGCGAGGAACTCGGCAGCGACCGGCTCGAACTGTCCACCCCACTGATCGTCCGCGACAGCACCCGCGCCCTCTGACCCCACACCCCCCACACCCCTCGCCCCTCACCCCCCGACTCCCGGACTCCCGGACTCCCAGGCGCGGGTCCCGCGCCTGACCTTCGAAGATCAACACAAGTGCGGCGACATTGGGGGGTCACCGGGCCACCAACCCCCCTGTTTTGCCGCAATTGTGTTGATCTTCGGGGCGGGCGGGGGCAGCGTCGACCTTCCGGGCGGGCGGGGCAGCGTCGACCTTCCGGGCGGGCGGGGGCAGCGTCGATCTTCGGGGCGGGCGGGGGCAGCGTCGGTCTTCTACGTCGATCTTCCGGGTGGGTGGGGCAGTGGTGATCTTTCGGGTGGGTGGGGCGGGGCTGCGGGGTCGCGGCGCGGGCGGCGACGTGCCACCATAGGGCCGCCCACACGCTCGCCACCGGGGGACGCTTGCGCCAACCAGCTCCGTCGGGCGCCCTGCCGTTACGCCCGATGACCGTGGGCGAACTGCTCGACGCCGCGACCACTCTGCTGCGTACCCGGGCACCCTTGCTGCTTGGGGCGGGTTTCCTGCTCGCCCTGCTGGAGCAGGCGGCGCTCTTCCCACTGCGCCAGCGGGCCGACGTCACGTACCTGGTTTTCCCGGCCGAGGATCGCTGGGGCGCGTACGCCCTGTTGCTGCTCGTCGGCTTCGGCACCGAGATCGTCAGTATCACCGTGCTCGGCGCGTACGCCTCCTCGGCGGTCCCCCGGGCACTGCTCGGCGCCGCCGCACCGGCGCGCCCGGTGCCGTGGCTCCGCGCGGCGCTGCTCACGGCGCTCGTCGCCCTGCTGGGCGTGCTCGCCGGGGCCACCGTGCTGGGTGGGCTGGTGGGATGTCTACTGCTCGGGCTGGCCATGCCGGTGCTGGTCGTGGAGCGGTCCGGCGTGGGCGCCGCACTGCTGCGCTCGATCCGGCTGTCGGTGCGCCGTGGCCTTCGGGTGGGTTGGATCCGGTTGCTCGGCTACACGTCCTGGCTGTTCATCCGGCTGGCCACCGGCGTCGCCGGGTGGGGCGTGCTGGGCCTGCTCATCGACACCGGCACCGCAGCCCGGGACCATCTGGTGACCGGACTGGCCTGGCTCATGGTCAACACCCTGGCGTACCCGGCACTGGCCTGCCTGGACGCGGTGCTGTGGCTGGACATCCGGATGCGTACCGAGGGATTGGACCTGAGCCTGCGCCGGTCACTCAGCCGGCGGGTCTCCTGCGAGCCGGCCCTGACGGTGCCGCGATGACCCACCGAGGGCTACCCGATCCGGCCGGCGATGCCGCGACCCGGCCGGCCCTGCCCGATCCGGCCGGCACTGCCGCGATCCGGCCGGCCCTGCCCGACCCGGCCGGCACCGCCGCGATCCGGCCGGCCCTGCCCGACCTGCCGGCGGTGCCGCGATGAGCCGGTGGTGGGACGAGTTCGTCGCGGCGATCGGCGACCCGCTGCCGGGGGGCGTACCGGTGCTGATGCTGCTTGCCCTGCTGGCGACCGCGCTGGTCGCCGCCCTGTGGTACTGGTGGCCGGCCTGGCTGCCGACCCACTGGTGGCGCGGTCGGGGACCGGGTGACGGGGCGGCCCGGCAGGTGCGGGTCCGGGGCCCGCGCTTCCGGCTCAGGCTGCCTCGGTTGCGGTGGCGCTGGCGGTGGCCGTGGCGCCGACGGCGGCCGGCACCGAACCTACCGGCCGAGTTTCCCGAGGATCAGCTTCCCGATCTGCCGGCCAGCGTGCTGGAACTGAGTGCCGACCAGTTGGCCGCCGAGGGGCGGTTTGCCGAGGCGGTCCGGGAACGGTTCCGCGCGATGGTCCGGGAACTCGTCGAACGCGGCGTGCTGGCCGCCGTGCCGGGCTGGACGGTCACCGAGCTGGCCCGGTTCGCCGGGCAGGCCCTGCCGCCGGTCGCCGCGCCGCTGGCCACCGCGTCCGGCCTGTTCTCCGAAATCTGGTACGGCCTGCGCCCGGCGACGGCCGACGACGACCGCGCGATGCGTGCCCTCGCGGAACGGGTCCGCGCGATCCTCGGCGACGATCCGGTGACCCCGCGCCCGGCGGAGGTGACCGCCCCATGACCGCCGCACCTTCCGGACACCCGCCGGTCGGACACCCGCCGGTCGGACACCCGCCGGCCAGCCCGCCGCCACCGGCTGCCGATCCAGCCGGGCCGAATGGCCCGGCCGGCCCGCTCGGCCCAGCCGGTTCGACCGGCCCAGCCGGTTCGACCGGCCCGACCGGTTCGGGTGCTCCAGCCCCGGGAGCCGCGCGCCGCCGCCGGTGGCACCGGGCCGCCATCCCGTTCGGGGTGTTGGCGCTGCTCTACCTGGTCACCTTCGCGGCGCACGCCGCGCAGCAGCCGGACTTCGGCGAGCCGGGCACCCTCTCGCCCACCGGCACCGGCTCCGACGGCTCCAGCCAGCTCGCGGACGAACTGGTCGAGCGGGGTGTCACGGTGGACCGGGTCAGCGGTTCGGCCGCGGCGCGGAGCGCGCTGGCCAGCGCCGACGGCCCGGTGACGCTCTTCGTCCCCGCGCCCGATCTGATGGACCTGCGCTTCCTGTTCGAGGTCGTCGAATCGGACAGGCCGTACCGGGTGGTGCTCGTCCGGCCCGGCGCGCGGGTGGCGCTGCTCAGTGGGCTGCTGCCCAGCCAGCCCCGGTGGGCCAGCCGGGTCGTCGAGCCCGGCTGTACGGAGCCGACGGCGGTGGCCGCCGGGCCGGCTGCGGTGCAGCGGTCCCGGTACCACGTCGAGGACGCCCGGTTCAGCTGCTACGGCGGCGGGCTGGTGGGCGTGGCCACCGACGGCGGTGAGCTGATCGGGGTCGGCGCCACCGACCCGTTCCGCAACGGCCGGCTGGCCGAGGCCGGCAACCTGACGCTCGCCACCGGACTGCTCAGCCGGTATCCGCGGCTCGTCTGGCTCGACCTGCACCACCGGGAGTCGTCCGGATCGGGCGCCCGGCCGCCGCGCCCGCACTACCGGCAGCCCAGCCGGTCCCCGGCGGCCGACAATCCGCTGTGGACGGCGCTGCCGCCACCGTTGTGGGCGGGGCTGTCGCTGCTGCTCGTGCTGGCCGGGCTGATCGCGGTGGTCCGGGCCCGCCGGCTGGGTCCACCGGTACCCGAGCCGCTGCCGGTGCTGGTCCCGGCCACCGAGGCGGTCACCGGCCGGGGGCGGCTCTACCAGCGCGCCCGGTCCCGCGAGGCGGCCCTGGCCGCGCTGCGCGCCGCGGCGCTGCGCCGGCTGGTCCGCGCGGTCGATCCGGACCGGGCCGGTCCCGCCACCCTGGACCGGGCCGGTCCCGCCCCCCTGGACCGGGCCGGTGGTCCCGATCCGACCGCCGGCGCCCCCGGCCGACCCGGACAGCCGATGAGCGGCCCCGGCCAGCCGGTGGGCGGCACCGCCGATGACCGGACCCGGCTCGTGGTCGCGGTGGCGACCCGGACCGGGCTGTCGACGAACGAGGTCGATTCCATCCTGTACGGGCCGGCACCGGCCACCAACGAGGAGCTGACCGTGGCGGTGGCCCGATTGGACGCCCTGGTCGACGCCGTACTGCGACTCCCACCCCGCACCGACAACCCTGGAGGAAGGTCGTGACAGAAACCGCCATCCCGGCCGGTGCCGGCGGCGCACCGCAGTCGTACCCGACCATGACGGATGACGCCGAGAACTCGGCCCGGCAGGCACTCGGCCGGCTACGCGCCGAGGTGGCAAAGGCCGTGGTGGGTCAGGACGGCACGGTCAGCGGGCTGCTGGTCGCCCTGCTCTGTCAGGGGCACGTGCTGCTCGAAGGCGTACCCGGGGTGGCCAAGACGCTGCTGGTCCGGACCCTGGCGGCGGCGCTGTCGCTGGAGTCGAAGCGCCTGCAGTTCACCCCGGACCTGATGCCCGGGGACGTGACCGGCTCGCTGGTCTTCAACGCGCGCAGCACCAGCTTCGAGTTCCGGGAGGGCCCGGTCTTCACCAACCTCCTGCTGGCCGACGAGATCAACCGGACGCCGCCGAAGACCCAGGCCGCGCTGCTGGAGGCGATGGAGGAGCGGCAGGTCTCGGTGGAGGGCGCCGCGCGCCCACTGCCGGAGCCGTTCCTGGTCGCCGCCACCCAGAACCCGATCGAGTACGAGGGGACGTACCCGCTGCCCGAGGCGCAGCTCGACCGGTTCCTGTTCAAACTGACCGTCCCGCTGCCCAACCGCGACGAGGAGTTCGGCGTGCTGCGGGCGCACCACCACGGCTTCAACCCGCGGGACCTGGCCGCCGCCGGGGTGCGCCAGGTCGCCACCGCCGCCGACCTGGCCGCCGCCCGCGAGGCGGTACGTCGGGTGCAGGTGGCCGATGTCGTGCTGGCGTACATGGTGGACCTCTGCCGGGCCACCCGTACCGCGCCGTCGCTCGAACTGGGCGCCTCGCCGCGGGGCGCGACCGCGCTGCTCGGGGCGGCCAAGGCGGCGGCCTGGCTCAACGGGCGCGGCTACGTCACCCCGGACGACGTCAAGGGGGTGGCCCGGCCGGCGCTGCGACACCGGATCCGGGTACGCCACGACGCGGAGCTGGAGGGGGCGACCGCCGACGCGGTGCTGGAGTCCCTGCTGCGCACCGTCCCGGCACCCCGGTGACCCGGCGGCCATGCTGACCTGGCGGGTGCCGGCGCTGCTCGCCGTGCTCGGCGGCGCGGCCCTGGCGGTCGGGGCAGTGCTGCTGGACGCGCGCGGGATGTGGCTGGCGCTCGCCGGTGTGGCCGGCCTGGTGCTGCTGCTCACCGTGCTGGACCTGCTGTTCGCGGCGCCCGCCGGTGAGGTCGGGCTGGTCCGCTCGGGTGACCGGCAGGTGCGGCTCGGCGAGACCGCCGAGGTGCGGCTGACGGTCACCAACACCTCGCTGCGGACGCTGCACGGGCTGGTGCGGGACGCCTGGGTGCCGTCCGCCGGCGCCGGTGAGCCGTACGCGCACCCGGTGCGGCTGGAGCCCGGCGAGTCGACCGAGCTGACCACCCGGCTGACGCCGACCCGGCGCGGGGACCGGCCGGCCGCCCGGGTCACCATCCGGTCGTACGGGCCGCTGGCGCTCGCGTTCCGGCAGACCTCGCACCGGCGGGCGAACGCGCTGACCCCACCCTGGGTGCTGACCGCGCTGCCGCCGTTCACCGCCCGGCGGTTCCTGCCGGAGAAGCTGTCCCGGCTGCGGGTCATCGACGGTCAGATGGTCACCCGGGGCCGTGGCCAGGGCACCGAGTTCGACTCGCTGCGTGAGTACGTCACCGGGGACGACGTCCGGTCGATCGACTGGCGGGGAACGGCCCGCTCCGGGCACGTACTGGTGAAAACCTGGCGGCCGGAGCGCGACCGGCGCATCCTCTGCGTGCTGGACACCGGCCGGACCAGCGCCGGCCGGGTGGCGACCGCGCCGACCGCGGACCGGCCCGATCCGCCGGGTGAGCCCCGGTTGGACGCGGCGATCGACGCGGCGCTGCTGCTCGCGGTGCTCGCCTCGCACGCGGGCGACCGGGTCGACGTGCTCGCGGTGGACAGCCAGGTCCGGTTGACCGCTGCCGGCGCCCAGTCCCGGACCGCGCTGCCCAGGTTGACCCGGGCCCTGGCCGCGCTGCAACCCGCGCTGGTGGAGACCGACTTCGGCCGGCTCGCCGCCGAGGTGCTGGGCGCCGAGCGCAAGCGGGCCCTGGTGGTCGTGTTCACCACCCTGGATCCGGGGGCGCTCGGTGAGGGACTGCTGCCGGTGCTGCCGCAACTGGTCGCGAAGCACACCGTCCTGGTGGCGGCGGTGACTGACCCCGCCGTACCGGCCCTGGCGGCCGAGCGTGGCGACCTCGCCCGGCTCTACACGGCGGCGGCGGCGGAACGGGCCCTGGACGAGGTGGACCGGGTGCGCCGGGTGCTGTCCCGGTACGGCGTGTCGGTGGTCGAGGCGCCGCTGGACACCTTCGCCTCGGCGGTGGCGGACCGGTATCTGGCCCTCAAGGCCACCGGCCGGCTCTGAACCCGAGGCCCCAGGCGTCAAAAAGGGGCCCTTCCTATCCGAAATGCGATAACAAGGTGCCCTTCCTTACGTCCCTACGCCGTGGGCGCGTACGCCTCGCGGTCCATGATGTCCAGGTCGGCGGTGCGGCCGGAACGGTGCGCGGCGGAGCCGAGCACCACCACGTAGCCCAGGAAGACCAGCCAGACCACGGTGCCGAGCCCGAGCTTCACCCCGGGCGGCAGCGCCGACGGGGTGACGAACGCCTCGATGATGCCGCTGACCAGCAGCACCGGCACCAGCCCGAGGGCGACCACCAACCCGGACCGGCCGGCCGAGCCCACCGCCTGGGCCCGGCTGCGCAGCGGACCGGGGGCGATCCACGACCAGCCGATCCGTAGCCCCACCCCGGCGGCCACGAAGACACAGGTCAACTCCAGCAGACCGTGCACGAGCAGCAGGCTGAGGAACAGTTCGGTGCGCCCGTGCCCGACCATCACCCCGCCGACGATTCCGACGTTCAGGGCGTTCTCCCAGAGCATGTACAGCGTCGGCAGCACGATCACCCCGGCCGCGAGGCAGACCGCCGAGACCCAGGCGTTGTTCGTCCACACCGCGAAGCCGAAGTTCTGCGGCGGCGCGCTGCTGTAGTACGCCTCGAAGTCGTGGTTGACCAGCGAGTCGATGTCGGCCTGGGACATGAACCGCAGCGGCACCTCCGGGTCGCCCGCCACCACGAGGACCAGCACCACGCTGAGCGCCACGAACGCCAGGCCGGTGCTCAGGCACCACCGCCCGGCCCGGTAGACCTCGCCGGGGAACGCGACGGTGAAGAACCGGCCGACGCTGGCCCACCGGAATCCCGGGGACGGTGTCACGGCGGCCCGCGCCCGCAGGACCAGCCGGGTGAGCATGGTGGTCAGCTCCGGATCGGGCGATCGACTCTGCACCATCGACAGGTGCGTCGCGGCCCGGCGGTACAGCAGGACCAACTCGTCCACCTCGGGCGCGGTCAGCTTGCGCCGTGGCCGACCGAGCAGGAAGCGCAGGCGCTGCCATTCCGACCAGTGCTCGGCGGCGAACGCGTCCACGTCCACGGCGGGGCCCTCCCAGCGCTCCACGACCGCCAGCGGCACCGTCCGGCGGATCCCGACCCGCGCGGCGGGTCCCGCAGAGCGTACCGGTCCGCCACACTGTCGCGGTGACCTCCGCGACCGTCCCGCCGCAACCGACCGGCCGCCCGGCCTCCCCCGCCTCGGGGTGGCCCGCCCCGGACGGCGGCGGCAACGTCCGGTTCGTCACCGGCGACGCGGTCCGGCTCGACCTGCCGGTGGCTCAGCTCGGCTCGCGGGTGCTGGCCCGGCTGGTCGACCTGGTCGTCCAGATCCTGCTCTTCCTGGCCCTGGCCACCGCCGTGCCGGTCGTGCTCGGGTTGCTGGAGCTGCTCGGCCTGCTCACCCTGGACGGTTCCGTCTACTCGGCTGTGATGCTCGTGGTGGTCGTCCTGGTCGTCGTCGGCTATCCCGTCGCCATGGAGTCGCTGGTCGGTGGCCGCACCCTGGGCAAGTTGGCCATCGGTCTGCGGGTGGTGCGGGACGACGGCGGGCCGATCCGGTTCCGGCAGGCCGCCACGCGCGGTCTGGTCGGCGCGGCCGTCGAGTGGCCGGGGCTGGTGGCGCCCCCACTGACCTGGTTGGCCAGCATCTGGACGACGGCGGTCAGCCCCCGGGCGAAGCGGCTCGGGGACCACGCCGCCGGCACCCAGGTCATTCACGACCGGACGGCGGGCGGCCGGGCGAGGTATCCGATGATGCTGCCCGGACTCGTCGGCTGGGCATCCACCCTCGACCTGGCCGGTCTGGACGACGACCTCGCGCTGGCCTGCCGGCACTTCCTGGATCGGACCCGTCAGCTCCGGGGACCCGCCCGGGCCCGGCTCGGCACCCAACTGGCGGCGGAGGTCGCGAGCGTCACCCGGCCGGCACCGCCGCCCGGCGTACACCCCGAGGTCTATCTGGGCACCGTGTTGGCGGAGCGGCACCATCGGGCGGCCCGCCGGTTGGCGGCGGTACGCGGCCGGACCGCGGCGCTGTGGCGGGAGGCCGGTTCCCCGTCGCCGGGTTCAGGGCCTGGATAACCACTGTCGGTATCCACGTCGGGGCGGGCGGTTCGGACAGTCTGGTGCGACGTAAAATGGTGGATCTGTTCCGCCGTCCGCCCGGATGGCGGGAACGGGCGTCAAGCAGCGGCGCCTCTACGGGACCGGTCGTCGGTCCCGTGGAACGGTTCGCGTGGGCGGACCGCAGTCACGCGCCGTCGCGCTCCTTGCGGAGACCGCAGGAGCACCGCTTGCCCAAGGACGACAGACCCGATGCAGCAGGAACCCTTCGATCTCACCGAAGCCTTTCTTCGAATCGGGGCGATCAGGCACGGTGAAACCGACCTGAACGCCGTGCTGACCCGGATCGCCGGGGTGGCGAAACAGGCCATTCCCGGTACGGACGAGGTGTCAGTGACCCTGATCCGGGGGGTCGAGGCGTACACCGCCGCGTACACCGGCGATCTGGCGCTCAAACTCGACGAATGGCAGTACGAGCAGGGCCGTGGCCCCTGCATGGACGCCGCCACCACGGGCGCCATCATGGTGGTGGCCGACATGGAGATCGAGAGTCGCTGGCCCGAGTGGGCCAGCCGGGCCCACGCCGCGGGCGCCGCCAGTTCGCTCTCGGTCGGGCTGCCCATCCAGGAGGCGCTGGTCGGAGCGCTCAACTTCTACGGGACCGCCCGGGGTGCCTTCGACGACGCGGCGGCGGTGGCCCGGCAGTTCGCGGGTTACGCCGCGATCGCCCTGGCGAACGCCCACCTGTACGAGAGCACCGCGACGCTGGCCGAGCAGATGCGCGCCGCGATGGAGAGCCGGGCGGTCATCGAGCAGGCCAAGGGCATCATCATGGGCGACCGACGATGCACCGCCGACGAGGCGTTCGCGATTCTCGCCAAGGTGTCGCAGGATTCGAACCGTAAGGTACGCGAGGTGGCCGAGGCGCTGGTGGAACGGGCGGTGAACCGGCCCCCGAAGTGACCGTTCACCAGCGGTGACCGCTCAACCCGGCGGTCGGCCGGTGGCCTGCGCGACCAACGCGGCGGCGACGTCCCGGACCTTGCGGTTGGAATCCTGGGAAACCTTCGACAGCAGTGCGAACGCCTCGTCCGGGCTACACCGGCGCTCGCCCATGATGATGCCCTTGGCCTGCTCGATCACGGCCCGGTTCGCCATGGCCGCGCGCATCTGCTCGGCCAGCGCGGCGGTGCTGTCGTACAGGTGGGCGTTGGCGACCGCGACGGCGGCGTAGGCGGCGAAGGTCCTGGCCAGGTCGACCGCCTCGTCGTCGTACGCCTGCTCCGCCCATCCGGGCCAGCGTTCCTCGGCCGCGGTCGCGGGCACCAGGATGGTGTCGCCGCTGGCCGATGCGTCCAGGCAGGGCCCGCGGTCCCGTTCGTACTGGACCAGGTCGAGATCCCGGGCCCGCTCCGAGGTGAAGGCGGCGGTGCGCCGGGTGGGACCCTGGACGAGGGTGACGGACACCTCGTCGGTACGGGGTATGGTCCGCTCGGCCAGTGCGCCGATCCGGGCCAGCACCCCGTCCAGGTCGGTGGCGTCGAGCTTGATCCGTCCGATCTCGGAGAACGCCTCGGCGGGACGCAACGGTTCCGTCATGGGATCTTTCCTTCGCGGCTGGCGGATCGCGACTGGCGGCTGGCGGGCTCGCGTCGGGGCAGCGCGGCCACCCTACCCGCCGGCTCGGTACTCCGGGACCACCAGCCGGTGATGTCCGACGAAGAGGTGTCGAACCGCCTGTGTGGGGGTACGGTCGATATCGGGTCAAGACACGCGCCCAGCTTCGTCACCTCTCGGTGGCGAACCGGAGATTATTGCCGATCTTCCGTCGGAGGCGCGATGTCCCTTCAGAGACTCCCCGTCCGCCGTGGCCGTCCCACCCCACCACCGCCGAGGTCCGCCGAGTTGTGCGAGCCGATCATGTCGGTGGAGCTGTCCATCGAGGGCCGGGTGACCGTGCTGGCGGTCGCCGGCGAGGTCGACATGAGCAACGCCCACCTGATCGTCGAGCTGGCCGAAGCCGCGCTCCGGGAGCGGCCGGACCTGGTGCTGGACCTGTCGGCGGTCACCTTCTTCGGCGCGCACGGGATCAGCGCGCTGCTCCGGGTGCAGGCCGCGGCGGCGCGCGCCGGGGGAAGCTGCGTGTTGCGCAGTCCGTCCGCGTTCGTCCAGTACGTCCTGGCGGTCAGCGGTGTCATCCGGGGCCACCAGGACGGCTCACCCGGACCGAAGGGCATTTGCTGCTCGCAGAGACCGAGCATTACCACCACACCGGCCGGGTCGACGGCCCGCCCGGCGTGGTCGTACGGGTTCGGGACCGGACAGAGCACAATGTTCGGGTGAAGTACCTGCTGCTGATCTACAACCGGCCCGGTTTTCTCGACGAGCTGACCGAGCGGGACCGCTCGGCCCTGTTCGGCGAGGTCGATTCGATCATGAAGGAACTCGCCGAGTCCGGCGAGCTGATCGGCGGCCAGGCGCTCGCCGGACCGGCGCACAGCCGGACCATCCGGCAACGGGAGGGCCGGCTCGACGTCACCGACGGGCCGTTCGTGGAGAGCAAGGAGCAGTTCGCCGGGTACGTCGCGGTGGAGTGCGCCAGCCTGGACCGCGCCACCGAGATCGCCGCCCGCTGGCCGGACGTACGGTTCGGCGGCGCCATGGAGGTTCGTCCGGTCCTCGACGAGGACTGACGGCACCGGCGGCGCGGGTGCTGGTGCTGGCGCGGCGCGGCGCGTTCAGGCGGCCAGCGCCGCGTACCGGCCGTTGTCATGGACGAGACTGCCGTGTGTGCCGGACTCGACGATCCGGCCGTGGTCGAGCACCGCGATCCGGTCCGCGTCGCGGACCGTGGACAGCCGGTGCGCGATGGTCACCGTGGTCCGTCCCCGGGTGAGGGCGTCGAAGGCGCGCTGCACCGCCCGCTCGGTCTCGGTGTCCAGCGCACTGGTGGCCTCGTCGAGGATCAGCACCCGTGGGTCGCGCAACAGGGTCCGGGCGATGGCGATGCGCTGCTTCTCCCCGCCGGAGAAGCGGTGGCCCCGGGAGCCGACCATCGTGTCGTACCCCTCGGGCAGGCTGGTGATGAGGTCGTGGATCTGCGCCGCGCGGGCGGCGGCCACCAGTTCCTCGTCGGTGGCCTCGGGTTTCGCGTACCGCAGGTTCTCCCGGATCGTGGTGTGCAGCAGATAGGTCTCCTGGCTGACCACGCCCACGACGGCGGCCAGGTCGGCCAGCCGCAGGTCCCGCAGGTCGATACCGTCGAGGGTGACCCGACCGCTGGTCGGGTCGTAGAGCCGGCTGACCAGGCCGGCGATGGTGCTCTTGCCGGAGCCGGTCTCGCCGACCAGCGCCAGCGTGCTGCCGGCCGGCACCTCGAGGGTGATCCCCGCGACGGCCGCGGTGTCGCTGCCCGGATAGCTGAACGTCACGTCCTCGAAGCGCAGCCGGCCACGGATCCGGGCCCGATCGATCGGCACCGGGTGGACCGGGTCGGCCACCTCGACCGGCAGGTCCAGGTATTCGAAGATCCGGGCGAACAGCGCCAGTGAGGCGGTGACCGAGACCCCGACGTTGAGCAGCCCCATCAGCGGCCGGAACAGCCCGGTCTGCAACGCGGTGAAGGCCACGACCGTACCGATGCTGATCGTGCCCGCGGTGCCCGGCAGGCCGGCGCCCAGATAGATCACCGCGGGGATGGCGGCGAAGACCACCGTCATGGTGGCCATCCGCCACCGGCCGGCCAGCTCGGAGCGCAGTTCGAGGTCGACCAGTCGCTCCGAGGAGGCGGTGAACCGGTCGGTGAGCGCGGCCCCGGTGCCCATCGTCTTGCTGAGCAGGACACCGCTGATGGACAGGCCCTCCTCGATCGTCACGTTGAGGTCGGCGAGTTCCCGCTGGCGTTCCTCGGTGATCTCCCGGCGCAACCGGGCGACCCGGCGGGTGAGCCAGATCGACGGCGGCAGCACCAGCAGGGACACCAGCGACAGCCGCCAGGACAGGGCCACCATCGCGACGACGGTGGCCACCACCGTGGTGAGGTTCGCGGCGACGGCGGTGGCCGTGGAGGTGACCACGGTCTGCATCCCGCCGATGTCGTTGGTGATCCGGGACTGCACCTCGCCGGTGCGGGTCCGGGTGAAGAACGCGAGGGACTGCCGCTGGAGATGACCGAACACGTCGGCGCGGAGCCGGTGCATGACCCGCTGGCCGATCCGGGTGGAGATCCAGGTCTGCAACACGCCGAGCACGGCGGTCACCGCGGCGACGGCGACCATGCCGAGCACCAGCCAGGCGAGCAGGGTGGCGTCGCGGGCGGGGAGCGCCCGGTCGATCACCTCCCGCAGCAGGAACGGGTTGGCCATGCCGAGCACGGCCGAGAGCACGATGGTCGCGGTGACCATCGCCAACTGGCGGCGGTACGGCCGGAACAGCGCGGTGACCCGGCGCAGCGGAACGCCGCTGGCCTGCGCCTTCTCTTCGGCGCTGGGCGGCGGTGGTACGTCGAGGCCCCGGCCCCGACCGGTGGTGGGTGGTGACATTCAGACCTACCCTTCGTACGGATAATTACTGAGGTTACCTCAAGATGAGGTAACCTGCACATCCGCTGATAGGCTGCCCCGGTGACGCCCGATCCGCGACGTGCCGACGAGAGCCTGGCCGAGGCGTTCTGGTCGGTGACCAAACGGCTGCGGCACACCACCCGGCAGGCGCTGGAGCCCTGGGAGATCGCTCCCGGGCAGGCGCGGATGCTCTCCGTGCTGCTGGAACACGGGCCGACCCGGCTCAGCGTGATCGCCGACCACCTACGCATCGCCGCGCGGTCGACCACCGAGGTGGTCGACGGACTTCAGCAGCGCGGCCTGGTGGACCGCCGGCCCGACCCGGACGATCGGCGGGCCACGCTGGTCGCGCTCACCGACCGGGGCACCGAGGTCGCCACCGCGATCCGGGCGGCCCGCGAGGCCGCGGCCGAGCGGTTCTTCGGCTCCCTCAGCGAGGGCGACCGGACCGATCTCACCCGCATCCTGCGCGCACTGCGCGACTGAGCGGGCGTACGCGGCGTGCACCGCGGAACACCTCAGCCGGCGAGCGCCAGCGGTGTCAGGAGGGGGCCCTTCCTATACCGAAAGCGATAAGAAGGTGCCCTTCCTTACAGCAGGGGGGTGAGGACCAGGCCGCGGGAGTTGTCGGCGATCGAACGCATCCGCCAGCCGCTGGTGAACAGCGCCAGCAGGACGCCGTCCCGGACCCGGGTGAGCACCTCGGCACCGGCGACCGCGCGCAGCAGGTCCTGACCCGCCGGATCGGTGCGCCGAGCCACCTCGTACGGCAGGTGTTCCAGCGTGGTGCGCACGCCGAACTCCGCCTCCAGCCGGGCCATCGCGACCTCGAACTGCATCGGTCCGACGGCGGCCAGCACCGGCGACTGCTCACCGCGCCGGTCGGACCGGAGCACCTGGACCACGCCCTCCGCGTCGAGCTGCTCCACACCGCGCCGGAACCGCTTGTACGTCGCCGTGTCCGGCGAGCGCAGCACGGCGAAATGCTCCGGCACGAACGACGGCAGCGCCGGGAAGCGCACCGCCGGGCCCTCGTGCAGGGTGTCACCGATACCCAGCGCGGTGGCGTTGACCAGGCCCACCACGTCCCCCGGGTACGCCTCGTCGATGGTCTCCCGCTCGGCACCGAACATCTGCTGGGCGTACTTGGTGGCGAACGGCCGACCCGTGTCGCCGTGCGTGACGGTCATCCCCCGGGTGAACCGGCCAGAGCAGATCCGCACGAACGCCACCTGGTCGCGGTGCGCCTTGTTCATGTTCGCCTGGATCTTGAAGACGAACCCGGCGAACGGCGCCTCGACCGGTCGGGGCTCACCGTCGACCACGGGCCGGGGCCGGGGCGGCGGCGCGTACGCCACCAGCGCGTCCAGCAACTGTCGGACCCCGAAGTTGGCGACCGCCGCGCCGAACAGCACGGGTGTGCTCTTGGCCGCTAGGAAGTTCTCCTGGTCGTGCTCGGCCCCGGTGAGGTCGAGCAGTTCCAACTCCTCGCGGGCCCGCGCCCAGTCCGATCCGTAGCGCTCGGCCGCCTCGGCCGGCTCGAAGCGCTCCTCGATCGCGGTGGTCGCGCCGCCCGGGGTCCGCCGGAACGCCGTCATCGCCCCGTCGTGCCGCTCGATCACGCCGTGGAACTGACCGGCGATGCCCACCGGCCAGCTCAGCGGGGTGGGCCGCAGCGCGATCCGCTCCTCGATCTCGTCGAGCAGGGCCAGCGGTTCCCGGCCGGGCCGGTCCCACTTGTTGATGAACGTGATCACCGGGATGCCCCGGTGCCGGCAGACCTCGAACAGCTTGAGTGTCTGCGGTTCGAGCCCCTTGGCCGCGTCCAGCAGCATGACGGCGCAGTCCACGGCCGTGAGCACCCGGTAGGTGTCCTCGGAGAAGTCGGCGTGGCCCGGCGTGTCCAGCAGGTTGATCACGAGGTCGCGGTACGCGAACTGGAGCACCGCCGAGGTGATCGAGATGCCCCGTTGGCGTTCCATCGCCATCCAGTCGGACACCACGCCGCGCCGGCCACCCTTGCCGTGTACCGCGCCCGCCTCGCCGATCACCCGGGCGTGCAGCGCGAGTGCCTCGGTGAGGGTGGACTTGCCGGCGTCGGGGTGGGAGATGACCGCGAACGTTCGCCGGCGCGCGGCCTCCGCGGTGATGTTGGACGCCGTGGACACGGTCCCGCTTCCTGTCGTCATGTCGGCCGGACCCGGCTCCGGGCGGATTACCGGGCAATCGTAACGCAGCGGTTGCCCGAACCAACTTTCGCGCTGGTCGGGAGCCGCGGAAGCGGGCGTAACACGGTCGGGCTCATCAGCGCATATTCGCCGGCGGGGTCGGCAGGGGGTCGATCCCGCTCGGGGGCCGCCACCCACCCCCCTGGGTGGCGGCCTCCGGCAACGGGCCGGCACCACGGCCGCGTCGACGCGACCGTCACCATCGACGGCCCGTCGACACGGCCGTCACCACCGACGGCCCGTCGACACAGCCGTCATCACCGACGGCCCCGTCAAACGTGACCGTCGCCGGGAGGGCACGCCACATGACCGTTGTCGCTGGTCAGGGCACACTCGCGCCAACCCGGCGCGAGCCGTTCGGCTCCGCTCGATCCGACGGAGCCGACGCTGCCCCCGGGCGGCCCCGGACGCGCCGGTTGATGACTCCGGAATCAGGCCCTAGCCTCAGTCGGCTGGTGGATGCGACGGAGACTTGGCGGTGCGTGAGACATGCAGGTGATGGGGCTGGACAGGCCGACCGTCCGCGACACTCCGTCGGGGCCCTCGAACCCTCCCCCGGCCTCGTTCCGGGTACTGGCCGGCGCCGATGACCTCGACGATCCTCCTGCCCGAGGCGACCGGCCCGGAGGTGGAGGCGCCGGGCACCGTGACCGCTGACCTGACCGCGGCGGTACGGGCGGCGCAGCGGGGTGACGAGGAGGCGTTCCGCGTCGTCTACCGGACCGTGCAGCCCGGCCTTCTGCGTTACCTGACCGTCCTGGTGGGCTCGGACGCCGAGGATGTGGCGTCGGAGACCTGGCTACAGATCACCCGCGACCTCGCCACCTTCGACGGTGGCCCCGGCTTCCGAGCCTGGGCGGCCACCATCGCCCGGCACCGGGCCCTGGACCATCTGCGCCACCGGCGCCGTCGACCGGTCTCCGCCGTACCGGTCGAGGCGCTGGCGGAGTTTCTGCCGTCGGCGGAGGACACCGCGCAGCGGGCCGCCGACGGGCTGGGCACGGACAACGCGCTCGCGCTGATCGCACACCTGCCCCAGCGGGAGGCCGAGGCGGTGCTGCTGCGCGCGGTGCTCGGCCTGGACGCCGAGAGCGCCGGCCGGATCCTCGGCCGGCGGGCCGGCGCCATCCGGACGGCGGCCCACCGCGGCCTGCGCCGGCTGGCCGCGATGATCGAGGAAGAACAGGCCAACCAGCCGCGCCAGGGGGCCGGAACAGGCGAAGTCCCACCAGGTCGGCGGGCGCCCACCCGAGACGCAACACCGAGCCAGCCGCCGCACCAGCGGTGAGCGGGCGTTGAAAGGGATAGTGATGACAATTCGCCGATTCCGGCGCCAAGAGGTGGATGCGACCGAGCGGTTGCTCGACGTCGCGGCCGCCGGTGATGGCGTCGATGGCGATCCGGTGGCCCGGCTGCTGGCCAGCGCGGCGGCGCCGGCCCGGCCCGGAGAACTGGCCGGCGAGAAGGACGCCGTACTGGCGTTCCGGCGGGCCGTTCAGGCGCCGCGCCCCGCCGCCCCGGGCCGGCGGTGGCGACGCCGGATCACCGCTGGCGCCGCGGCCTGGCTCGCGGTGGCGGCGGCCACCGTCACCGCGGGAGTGGCCGTGGCGGCGGGCACGGACATCCTCAACAACGACCACGACTCCGACATCCGGCCGTCCGGATCGGCCGCCTCGACCAGCCGGACCGGCCCGGGTACGCCGGCCGGCACCACGATCGGCCCCGGCGCGACCCCGAGCGGCGGACCGGGCGGCGCGAACCCGACCGGCAGACCGCCGGGGACCGGGCCGGCCGCCGACGTACGCGGACTCTGCGTGTCGTACCTCAAGCAGAGCGGGCCACAGCGGGACGCGGCCCTCCGAACCCCGAGGTACCGGAGGCTGGTCGAGGCGGCCGGCGGATCCGCCCAGGTCGAGGCGTACTGCACGGCTCTGGCGACCGCGCCCCCCGCTCACCAGCCGCCGACCCCGGCGGGGCCGCCGAAGGCTCCGCCGAAACCCACCCAGTCCCACCCGGAGCCCAAGGGTGCCACCCCGGCGGCCGGCCGGCCGAGCAACCCCAGGTGAGCGGGCACCCGGTGACCGACAACCACCCCACGGCTCCGGGCCGGACCCGGCCGGTCTTCGTGGACCGCTCCGGACGCCGGCGCCGGCGCGCCGTTCTGGCCGGGACCGGTACCGGTGTGGGCCTGCTGGCCGTCCTCGCCCTCGTGATGGTGGCCCTGCTGACCGGCACCGGCGCCCCGGCACCGGGCTGGCCCGAGCGGACCCGCTCGCAGGGGCCGGGCACCGTCGTCGAGCAGGTCGGTACCGCCGTCTCCGCCCCACCCGGGACCCACCGGCCCGGGTCGGACGCCGGCACCACGCCCGCACCGTCGACCGGCCCACGGATCACGACGGCGACCCGCGGCACGACGTCCACCCCGGTCGGCACCACCCAGCCCGGCCGGGGCACGAGCCACCGCGCCACGGCGCCCCCCGGTCAGATCGGCAAGTCCCCCGGCAAGCCGAGGTAGCGATGTCGCGGCACGTCGCGCGCCGGGAGCCCCGCGCGCACTGGCTCCTGCTCCTGCTCGGCCTGGCGGTGCTGCTGGCCGCGCTGACCCTGCACGGCTACGCCACGGGCCTCGGCGGCGGGTCCGGCCCCGGTACGCCCGATCCCAGGGCCGCGCCTGCGGACCGGGCGGTCACCACGGGCGGGCCGGTCCTGCGGCTGGACGGGGACCGGCCGGTGAGCCGTTCGATGCCGGCCCGGACCATCGCGCTGACCTTCGACGACGGACCCGATCCGGAATGGACGCCCAGGGTGCTGGACGTGCTGCGCCGAAACCACGCGCACGCCACGTTCTTCGTGGTCGGTGCCCGGGTCAACGAGCATCCCGAGCTGGTCCGGCGGATCCTCGCCGAGGGCCACGAGATCGGATCGCACACGTACACCCACGCCGAGCTGGCCAGCCTGCCCGGCTGGCGCCGCGATCTCGAACTGACGTTGACCAGCAAGGCGATCAGCGCCGCCACCGGGCGACAGGAGACGCTGTTCCGGCCGCCGTACTCATCCGAACCGTCCGCGCTCACCGCCGCCGACGTGACCGCGCTGCGCCAGACCGGCCGGATCGCGGTGCTGGCCGACCGGGACACCCGGGACTGGGAACGGCCGGGGGTACCGGCGATCGTCCGGGCGGCCACCCCGGACCGTCCGGCGCGCGGCGCGGTGGTGCTCATGCACGACGGGGGCGGTGACCGGGCCGAGACGGTGGCCGCGCTCGACCGGCTGCTGCCCGAGCTGACCCGCGCCGGATACCGGTTCACCACCATCAGCGAAGGGCTGGGCGGCCCGTCCACCGGCGTGCCGGCACCGACCAGCGCCCGGCTGGGTGGCCTGGCCCTGCGGTACGTCCAGCTCGGCGCCGGCGGGCTCGCCGACGTGCTGACCGTGCTGCTCACCGTGTCGCTGGTGCTGGGTCTCGCCCGGCTGGCCGTGCAACTCTGTTGCGCCCGGATACACCTGCGGCAGGTCCGCCGGCGCCGGCGGACCGCGACGCCGGTGCTGGCGCCGGTGTCGGTGATCGTGCCCGCGTACAACGAGGCGGCCAACATCGCCGCGACCGTGCGGTCGCTGGTGGCCAGCGCCTATCCCCGGCTGGAGGTGATCGTCGTCGACGACGGCTCCAGCGACGGCACGGCGGAGATCGTCGAGCGGCTGCGGCTGCCCGGTGTGCGGGTGGTCCGGCAGGCCAACGCGGGCAAGCCCGCGGCGCTCAACACCGGTGCCCGGCATGCCCGGGGCCAACTGCTGGTCCTGGTCGACGGCGACACCGTGTTCCAGCCGGACACCATCCGTGAGCTGGTGCGGGGCTTCGCGGACCCGACCGTGGGGGCGATCTCCGGGAACACCAGGGTCGCGAACCGGCGCCGGCTGCTCGGCCGGTGGCAGCACCTGGAGTACGTCATCGGCTTCAACCTGGACCGCCGGATGTACGACGTACTGGGGTGCATGCCGACCATCCCCGGCGCCATCGGCGCGTTCCGTCGGGAGGTCTTCCTCGGCGTCGGCGGTGTCCCCTCGGACACTCTCGCCGAGGACACCGATCTGACCATGGCCGTGCTGCGGGCCGGCTGGCGGGTGACCTACGAGGAACGTGCCATCGCCTGGACCGAGGCCCCTGGGTCGCTGCGCCAACTGTGGCGGCAGCGGTACCGCTGGTGCTACGGCACGATGCAGGCGATGTGGAAGCACCGCCGGGCGGTGCGGCTCGGTGGACCCGCCGGCAAGCTGGGTCGGCGCGCCCTGCCGTACCTCGCGGTCTTCCAGCTCGCGCTGCCACTCGCGGCACCGGCGGTCGACGTCTACGCGGTCTACGGTCTGATCTTCCTGCCGGGTTCGCAGCTCGCGGCGGCCTGGCTCGGGCTGCTCGGGCTGCAGGCCCTCACCGCCGGCTACGCGCTGCACCTGGACCGCGAGCGGTACGGTCCGCTGTGGAGCCTGCCGCTGCAACAGGTGGTCTACCGGCAGGTGATGTATCTGGTCGTGGTCCAGTCCGTGGTCACGGCGCTGCTCGGCAACCGGTTGCGCTGGCACCGGATGGTGCGTACCGGCGAGGCCGCCGCGCTGGTCGGCCCCGGCACAGCGCCCCGCGCCTGAGCCCGGGCCTGCGCACGACCGGCCGGAACCGGTACCGCCGGGCGACCCTCAACGTCCGGCGGTCACCAGCCGGAGGTGTTCGGCCACGGCGGCACCGGTCCGCTCGGCGTCGCCGGTGGCCAGCAGGTCGAGCAGCGCCCCGCGCAGCACGGCGAGGGTCAGGGTCCGGCCGGTGACGTCCCGGGTCTGCGTCGGATCGGCCAGCACGTCGAGCCAGTCCAGGACGGTCTGCCGGGCGAAACCGGCCCATGGACCGTCGGGCTCGGTGAGCGACCGGCCGTACGCCTCCACCCAGAGCGCGAGCAGCGGACGGTGCTCCGGTGCCGCCAGCCAGCTCCAGACCGTGCGCGCCGCATCCACGGTGCTGGTTCCCCGATCGGTCTGCCGGAGCCGGTCGAGCAGGGCCAGCTCCTCCGCGCGGGCCCGGCCGAGAAGCGCCCGGACCAGCCCGTCCTTCGACCCGAAGAGGTAGAGCAGGACCCGTGGGCTGGACCCCACGGCGGTGGCCAGCGGCCGGAGCGACAGGTCGGCCAGGCCGTGCCGGAGGGCGTAGCGGTAGGCGGCCTCCAGCAGTTCGGTACGCCGTGGCGACGGGGCTTTCGGGGTTTCCGACATGGTGTTACCTTGCCACTGAAACGACTGTTTCACTAGTGGTGAGGTGAGCGACGTGACGGTGCTGATCCGACCCGCCAACCAGCCCGGTGACCTGGGCTGGGTGGTGCAGGCACACGGCGAGATGTACGCGACCGAGTTCGGCTGGGACGCCAGCTTCGAGGCGCTGGTGGCCCGGATCGTGGCCGAGTACGCCGCCGGTCACGACCCGGACCGCGAGGCCGGTTGGATCGCCGAGGTCGACGGGCAGCGGGTCGGCTGCGTCCTCTGCGTACGCGCGGACGACGAGACCGCCCAACTCCGCGTCCTGCTGGTCGACCCGGCGGCCCGGGGCCGGAACATCGGCGGCCGGCTCGTGGACCAGTGCCTGGACTTCGCCCGGCGGGCCGGCTACCGCCGGATGCGGCTGTGGACCAACCACCCCCTCGTGGCGGCCCGCCGGCTCTACCTCTCCCGCGGCTTCACCCTCGTCGACGAGCAGCCGCAGCCCAACTTCGGCGCGGATCTCACGGCTCAGGTGTACGAGTTGGACCTGCACGCGGACCCGGTGCCGGCGCGGGGCGCCCGTCCGCTCACCTGAAGCGGCGCAGCCGGAGGCTGTTCGCCACCACGAAGACCGAGGAGAAGGCCATCGCCGCACCAGCGATCATCGGGTTGAGCAGCCCGGCGGCGGCCAGCGGCAGGGCCGCCAGGTTGTAGGCGAACGCCCAGAACAGGTTGCCGCGGATGGTGGTCAGGGTCCGCCGGGCCAACCGGATGGCGTCGGCGGCGGCCGTCAGGTCGCCCCGGACCAGGGTCAGGTCGGACGCCTCGATCGCCACGTCGGTGCCGGTGCCCATGGCCAGCCCCAGATCGGCCTGGGCCAGCGCGGCGGCGTCGTTCACCCCGTCGCCCACCATGGCCACCCGCTTCCCGGCTGCCTGGAGCCGGCGGACCACCTCGACCTTGTCGGCCGGCAGCACCTCGGCGATCACCTCGGTGATCCCCACCTCGGCCGCCACCGCGCGGGCGACCGTCGAGTTGTCGCCGGTGAGCAGCACCGGATCGAGGCCGAGGTCGCGCAGCCGGGCCACCGCGGTCCGGCTGGTCGGCTTCACCGTGTCGGCCACCGCGAGCACACCGCGGGCCCGGTCGGCCCAACCGACGAGCACCGCCGTCCGGCCGGCGGACGCCGCGTCGGTGGCGGCCCGCCGCACCTCCGGCGGTACGTCGAAACCGCGCTCGGCCAGCAGCCGGGGTCGGCCGACCAGCAGAACGCGTCCGTCCACCTCACCGGTCACGCCCAGCCCCTCGACGTTGCCGAAGCCGGTGACCGGGGACAGCGGACCGGCCTCGGCGGCGGCACTCGCCACCGCCCGGCCCACCGGGTGCTCCGAGGCGGCCTCCACCGCCCCGGCCAGCCGGAGCAGTTCGGCGGCGTCCTCCCCGGCCGCCGGCAGCACGTCGACCAGGCTCATCCGGCCGGTGGTGACCGTGCCGGTCTTGTCCAGCAGCACGGTGTCGACGGTCCGGGTCGACTCCAGCACCTCGGGACCCTTGATCAGGATGCCGAGTTGGGCCCCCCGGCCCGTACCCACCAGCAGCGCCGTCGGGGTGGCCAGCCCGAGGGCGCACGGGCAGGCGACGATCAGCACGGCGACCGCCGCCGTGAACGCGGCCACCGACCCGGCGCCGGTACCCAGCCACCAGCCGAAGGTGGCGACGGCCAGCGCGATCACGATCGGCACGAACACCCCGGAGATCCGGTCGGCGAGCCGCTGCACGGCCGCCTTGCCGGTCTGCGCCTCCTCGACCAGCCGCGCGAGCTGCGCGAGTTGGGTGTCGGCGCCGACCCGGGTGGCCCGGACCACGAGCCGACCGCCGGCGTTGACGGTGGCCCCGACCACGCTGTCACCCGGGCCCACCTCGACCGGCACCGACTCCCCGGTGACCAGGCTGGCGTCGACCGCCGAGGAACCCTCCTCGACCGTCCCGTCGGTGCCGATCTTCTCGCCCGGCCGGACCACGAAGCGGTCGCCCACGGCGAGCCGCTCGACCGGTACCCGGAGCTCCACACCGTCCCGCAGCACCGCGACGTCCCGGGCGCCGAGTTCGAGCAGGGCCCGCAGCGCGGCCCCGGCGGTGCGCTTGGACCGCGCCTCGAAGTAGCGCCCGGCCAGCAGGAACACGGTGACCCCGGCCGCCGCCTCCAGGTAGATGTTGCCGGCGCCGCCGCCCCGGGCGATCTCGAACCGGAACGGGTGGGTCATCCCCGGCATGCCGGCGTTGCCGAGGAACAGCGCCCACACCGACCAGCCGAACGCGGCGAGGGTGCCGAGCGAGACCAGGGTGTCCATGGTCGCGGCGCCGTGCCGCAGGTTGACGAACGCGGCCCGGTGGAACGGCAGTCCGCCGTACGCGACGACCGGGGCGGCCAGGGTCAACGACAGCCACTGCCAGTAGTCGAACTGCCAGGCCGGCACCATGGCCAGCACGATCACCGGCACACTCAGCACGACCGAGATCCACAGTCGGGTACGCAGCACCCGCAGCTCGTCCACCGGCTCGACCCGACTCTCCCGCTCCCGCGCCGGAGGCGGCGGCAGCACGGCGGTGTAGCCGGTCTTCTCGACGGTCGCGATGAGCTGGTCCGGGGTGATGCCATCCCGGTACCGGACGTCGGCCTTCTCGGTGGCGTAGTTGACGGTGGCGGTCACCCCGTCCAGCCGGTTCAGCTTCTTTTCGATCCGGGCCGCGCAGGAGGCGCAGGTCATGCCGCCGATCGCCAGCTCGATCCGGTTCGGCGCCATCGGCGGCGTCCCACTGGTGGTGGTGGTCATGCCAGTTCCCTTCAGTCGTGCCCGAGCCCGGAACCGCCGGCCACGACCGTGAACTCGGCCGTGTGTACGGCACCGCCGTGCCGGAAGTTCAGGAACAGCCGGTACGTCCCGGCCGACGGCACCTCGACGGAGAAGCTCACCGCCGGTCCCGGCACCGTCCGCCCGTCATCCGGCCCGCCGTCCGGATGCACGTGCAGGTACGCCAGGTCACCGGCCCGCAGCGCCACGAGATGCCCGTACGCCCCGAGGTACGGCTGGAGGTCGGTGACCGGTGCGCCACCTCGGCTGACCGTCAGGGTGAGCCGGGCGGTCCCGCCGGGTCGGGGCTGGCCGGCCAGGGTGACCGTGTACCCGTCGACGGTGGTGCTGGCGGCCGGTGCCGGCAGTGGCCGGGGCGTGAAGCTGCCGGCGACGGCCAGGTCCACGCCGAGGGTGCGCGGCCCACCACCGGTGGGGGTGAAGTCCGCGAAGGCCCGCCAGCTACCGGGCGCCCCGAGCGGGTCGTCGACCCGCCAGGTCCCGTCGGGGTCCAGTTCCGGGTGTACGTGCCGGAAGCCGGACAGGTCACGGCGGACGACGATGAGGTGCATCCGCCTGTCGTGCTCGACGTCGTACGCCAGGACCGGATGGCCGTCCGGGCCGGTGATCCGGAAGGCGAACTTTCCGGCCGGCGCGTCGGCGGGGACCAGCGTGTATCCCCGGTCGGAGACCTGGAGACCACCCGGCAGGTGGGTCGAGGGGCCCGGGCCGGCCATCCCGTCCTGCCCGGCGGCGTCGGATCCGCCACCGGTCGTCCCGGACGCACCCCCCGCCGACCCGTGGCCGGCGCCGGAGTCACCCGCCGACCCGTGGCCGGCGCCCGAGTCACCCGCCGACCCGTGGCCGGCGCCGGAGTCACCGACCGATCCGGGTGCGGTTTCGGCGGCCGGGACGGTGGGGCCGGCGACGTGGCCGACCCCGTACGCCGCCCCGAAGACGGCCGCGAGCCCGAGCGCGAAGCCGCTCAGTTTCAGCGCCGTGTTCATCCCGTCCCTCCCTCCCGGCCCGGTCAGCCCTCGACGAGCTGGTAGCCCGCCTCGTCGACGGCCGCCCGCACGGCGGCCGGGTCCAGCGGCTCGTCGCTGGTGACGCTCACCCGACCGGCGGCGAGATCGACCTGGACATCCTGAACTCCGGAAAGCGTGGTGACCTCGCTCCGGACGGCATTGACACAGTGCTCACAGGTCATTCCCTCGACCCGGTAGTCCGTCGTGACCATCGCGGTCCTCCTCTCGGCTCCCCGTCACCATATACCCCCCTAGGGTATGCAGGGTCACCGATGTGTGCCGGATTACAGCTCGACACCGTTACCCCCAAGGGGTATCCGGGTCGGACCGTAACATACCCCCGGTGGGTAGCGGTTATCCTTGCCGGATGACCGCACCGACCACGCCGGCCAGCGGGCCGACCCGGGGCTACACCGCCAGCAAGGATCAGCTGCTGGCCCGGCTGCGCCGGGTCGAGGGGCAGGTCCGGGGCATCGGCAAGATGGTCGAGGACGACCGGTACTGCATCGACGTCCTGACCCAGATCTCCGCCATCCAGGCCGCCCTGGACAAGGTCGCCCTCGGCCTGCTCGACGGCCACGCCCGGCACTGCATGCGAGAGGGCGCAGCCGACGGCCGAGCCGACGAAATGGCCACCGAAATGATGGCCGCCATAGGCCGCCTAATGAAGCGCAGCTAACCCCACCCCCACCCCCACCCCACCCCCCCTCCCCCACCCACCCCCTCCC
>NZ_JBTIXF010000082.1:0-28081 GCF_055793945.1 Plantactinospora sp. A48
CTGGCCCGTCAGACGACTCGCTGGAACAACTCCACCGAGCGGCAAGCCGCCCAACGCATCAACGCCGAACGACTTCTCACCACGTAGCTGCCCAGTTACCCGACAGTCTCTCAGCGGCGAAGATCCGATCCATGGCGACAGCGCCATCAAGGCGGCCCTGAATGGGCCGCACCGCGCGCCGCCGCCTGGGCGCGCGGCCTGCGCTCCGCTCCGGCCACGCAGAACGCCCGTCGACTGGCGCGGGAAGCGGAAGCCCAGCGGGCCGCCGAGGACGACAGAGTTCATGGCGGGTTGGTGGTGGTGGGCCGGGCGCCGCGCCAGGCCGGCGCGGCGTAGGGCAGCGCACGCCGGGTCCGGACACGCGCGACGAGCTGGTCACGGGCTACGGCGCCTCCGGCGGGGGCGCTCCGGCTCCAGGATGGCCGGGGCTGCGTCGGCGGGTTGCGGTTCGTGGGTGGTTGCGCGCAGCCATCCCGCCCACCGACGACCCGGGACGAGCCGAGCAGACCAAGCGTCAGCCAGGGTCAAGCTTGGAGTTGTCGCTCCAGTCCCGAATAAACGGTCCCGCCTTTCCGTATCGAACCGCCGTAGAAAGTCGGTCAACCTCAATGCCGTGCGATCGAAAGGCCCGTCGATCGCCCGCGTCCAGTTAGCTCCGATCCGGGGCCGTGGCGTCATGGCTCCGCAGAGTGACGATCTCGGTAGGCCCGAAGCGGTCAACGTGCCCGGTGCGTGTCCGACGTGGCGGTCAACATCGGTGATCAGCTGGGTGCCGATTAACTGTGGACGGGGTATTCCGTGGCGCTCTGCCAGCCAGCAAGGCCAGGGATGGTGGGGATCAACGCGATTTCCAAGCTGAGGGTGGCTACGTCAGCCCTTGGGCTTCCACCAGGCCGCGAGCAGCCCTACGACGGCGATGAGGAAGAGGCAGACAAATCCCGCACAGAGCACCAGGCCGAAGCGGGCGAAGGTCCCGAGTTCCACGGGGCCGACTGTAGGTGAACCGGCCCCGATCGGTGCCGCCAGGAGGCGTCCGGGGGGCTAAGTCTGACTGTTGGCCGGAGTGTGAAGGCCCTAGGTTGACCGGGATCCGGCTGGCCAAGCCGGATCTGGTGGCCGCGATCCGGGGACTGCGGTCACTCCACTTCCTCCAGGCGCCGATAGGCGCGGCTGATGCCGGAGATGCGACTGCGGGCGGGTGGGCCGATCGTCGACAGCACGCCGTCGGCGATGACGCTCACCAGGCTCATCACCGCCGAGTAGCTGTCGAAGGCCAGACCGGTCGAGATCGGGCAGTTGAGCCAGTAACCGGCGTGGGCGGCGTGTTCGCGGGCGGTGGGATCGGCGAGCAGCACCAGGTCGGCGCGGGTGGCTGCGGCCTCGGCCATGAAGGATCCGAACCCGGCCGGACGGCGGCGGAAACCCACGACCACGACGAGATCTCCGGCGGCGACGTCGGCGAGTTCCTCGCCGATGACCTGGCCGGGCAGCGGCGCCAGCCGCACGTCCGCTCGTGCGTGGGCGAGTTGCTGGCGAAGATGCATGGCGACCGGGTAGCTGTTGCGCCAGCCGATGACGGTGACCCTGCGCGCGGCGGCGAGGAGGTCGACCACGTCGGCGAGCGCAGGCTGCTGGAGCGCCTTGTGGATCGACTCGGCCTGTTGGACCGCGTAGCCGGTGAGACTGGGCGGCACCTGCACCCGGCGGGGCTCGCCGGCGGACCGCAGCGCGCGGAGGTGCTCTCGTACCTCGTCGAAGTCGGCGAAGCCCAGGCTGCGGAACAGCCGGCTCATGGTGGCCTTGGACACTCCGGCCAGGGCGGCGAGTTCAGCGGCCCGATAG
Source organism: Plantactinospora sp. A48 (assembly GCF_055793945.1). NCBI lineage: Bacteria > Bacillati > Actinomycetota > Actinomycetes > Micromonosporales > Micromonosporaceae > Plantactinospora > Plantactinospora sp. A48. The sequence goes on from NZ_JBTIXF010000082.1 coordinate 1,843, forward strand.
GCCGTCAGATCGTCGAGGTGTTCGATCAGCGTGTCGGCGGCGCGGCGTTCCTGGGGCGGGAGGGCGTCATGGCACTGCGCGATCCGCTCCTCGATTCTCACGGTCGCATTCTTTCGCCGGCGACGGCCAACACCGCGTGCTCGAACGCGTCGAGGCCGCGAGCGACGTCGACTTCGCGCACGTTCTCCGACGGATGGTGGCTGATGCCGTCGTGGCACCGGACGAACAGCATGCCCACGTCGATGATCTGCCCGATCGCCATCGCGTCGTGACCGGCGGGGCTCCAAAGACCGAGCGCCTCGACGTCGCCCGTCGTCGCGATTCCGTTGGCAACCGCCGTCCGCAGCCAGGTCGCGCACGGTGTGGCCCCGGCCCGGTGTATCTCCAGCGCCTCGAACCGCAGGCCGCGAGCGGAGCAGATGTCCTGGATGCGGACCCGGATCGCGTCCCAGGCGGCGTCGCGGTCCTCGTCAGCGGCGGCCCGTAGGTCGAGGCTGAAGTCGGCGCGGCCGGGGACCACATTGACCGCACCGGGGGCGACCGCTATCCGACCCACGGTGGCAAGACAGCCGCGCGTGCGGGCGATGCGCTCCACGGCTGTGATCGCCTCGCTGGCGCCGACCAGGGCGTCCCGCCGGCGCGGGTACGGCGTACCCCCGGCGTGGCGTGCCTCGCCGAGGATGCTCAACGCGAAGCGCCGGGCTCCCGCGATCGTGGTGACGTAGCCGAGTGACCGGTCCGCCGCCTCCAGGTGGGGGCCCTGCTCGATGTGGGCCTCGAGATACCCCACCAAATCCTCCGGCGCGCGGGCGGCGTCGGCCACCCGCGTCGGGTCCAGCCCGAAGTCGGTGAAGGCGCGGTGGAGTGTGATGCCATCGCGGTCGCGCAGGTCCCACCAGGCGTCGTTCCACCGCCCGGCGACGGCGCGGCTTCCGAGTAGCGTCGTCCCGAACCGGGTGCCCTCCTCGTCACCGAAGCCGATCACTTCGAGGGCGAAGGGAAACCCGCTGGCCCGGTCGCCGAGCCGCTCGGCCACCGCGACGGCCATCAGGACGCCGAGCATCCCGTCGTAGCTGCCGGCGTCGGGCACGGTGTCGAGGTGGGACCCCAGGAGCAACGCCGGCAGGTCGGGTGTGCGGCCCTCGCGGCGTCCGCACTGATTGCCCGCCGCGTCCTGCCAGGTACGCAGTCCAGCCTGCGCCATCCACTGGGCCACGCGGCGGTTGGCCTGCGCGTGCTCGGGGGACAGGTAGACGCGTTCGAGCCCGTCCGGCCGGGCGGAGAAGCGGTTGAGTTCGGCGCAGCGGGCGAGGACGGTGGCTGCGTCGGTCATCCGGCGTACACCTCCTGGGCCGCGCCGACGCCCCCGCCGGCCGTGACTTCCACGTGGTGGGCGCGGAGCACCTGCTCGAGGGCGGCGAGGGTGAGCAGCACGGCATCCTTGCGAGCGTTGTGACCCATGGTGCCGATCCGCCAGACCCGGCCGTGGAGCGGGCCGAAGGAGGTGCCGATTTCGATGCCGTAGTCGTTGAGCAGGGCGGCCCGCACCGCGTCGCCGTCGACTCCGGCGGGGATCTCGACCGCGACCACATTGGACATCTTGTGGGTGACGTCGCCGAAGACGCCGAGTCCGAGACCGTGGACGCCGGCCAGCATTGCTGCTCCGTGCCGGCGATGTCGCTCGACGGCGTGGTCGATGCCCTCGGCGACCAGCAGTCGCGCGCACTCGCGGGCGCCGTAGAGCATGGTCGTGGCCTCGGTGTGGTGGTTGAGTCGCCGGCTTCCCCAGTAGTCCATGATCATGGCAAGGTCGAAGTAGTTCGAGGCGATCCGCGTCCCCCGGGCGGCGTCGTGGTGCTCCCTGATGCCCGCCTCCACGTGCTTTCGTGAGTTGATCACCTCGACGGCGCGCGGGGAGATGCTGATGGGTGCGCTGCCGGACGGGCCGCCCAGACACTTCTGTAGACCTGCCGTCGCGATGTCCAGGCCCCAGGCGTCCATCTCGAACGTGTTGCCACCGAGGGTGGCGGTCGCATCGCAGTAGAGCAGCACGTCGTTGTCCCGGCAGATCTGGCCGATGTCGGCGAGCGGCTGGCACATCGTGGTGCTCGTGTCGCCCTGCACGATCGCGAGCAGTTTGGGGGAGACCCTGCGTACGGCCTGCTCGACCAGGTTCGGCTCGAAAACCTGACCCCACGGAACCTCGATCGTGTGCACCTCGGCGCGACACCGTCCGGCGATCTCGGCCAGCAGCTGCCCGAAGCGGCCGAAGATCGGCACCAGCACCCGGTCACCGGGCTCGATCAGCGAGACCAGTGCGGCCTCGATGCCGGCACGGGAGGTGCCGTCAACGAGGAACGTCTGCTCGTTGGTGGTGCGGAAGACCTCACGGTAGAGCGCCATCGTCTCGGTCATGTACGTCGTCATCGTGGGATCGAACTGCCCGACGAGCTGGGCCGACATCGCGATGAGGACCCGCGGGTCGGCGGTGATCGGACCGGGACCCATCAGGAGCCGGGGGGGTGGGTTGATCGGCTCAGTATGCATGGCCTGGTGCTGACCCCTTCCCGTGCAGGCGGAGTACTGACCCAGCGTATGAAACGGCTGTTTCAAGCGCGTTTCCGTGCCCTGGCAGCGAATCTCGGCCTTGCGGCTCGCCGGCAGGTGGTAGCGGAACACGATTGAAACACGGGTTCCGTAGGATCCCGAGACGTGGGCATCCACGACGAACCCGGTGCGCTCGGTGACAGGGCCGGGCAGGTGGCCGTCGCGGTTCATGCTCTCGCGGCCCTGCCCGATGGCCTGCTGGACGCGTTCTGGGCGTACGAGAGCGCATTGACCGACAACGACCTCGACGCCCTCGACCGGCTCTTCGCACCGGGGCCGAACACGCTGCGCGGCGACGCGAACGGGCTGCTGGTCGGTCACCACCGGATCAGCGCCTTCCGCCACGCGCGCGGGGGCGGACCGCGACGGCGGATTGTGGAGGTCCACGTACAGCTGATCGACCTAGGTCATGCCCTGGTCGTCGCCGTCCCGGAGTTCGCCGACGGCGGCCGGGGCGTGCAGACCCAGTTGTGGCAGCGTACGCCGGCCGGTTGGGCGGTGATCGCCGCCCACGTCGCCCAGCCGGCGCCGGCGCTGGACACCCGGATCTGGCGGGTCGTGGGTGATCCGCTCATCCCCGCGACGACAGCAGGACCACTCTCCGGCCATTCGGTGGCGGTGAAGGATCTGTACGCGGTGGCCGGTCACCGCATCGGCGCGGGCAACCCGGCCTTTCTAGCCGCGGCACCGGTCCAGCCCCGGCACGCGGCGGCCGTCGAGGCGCTGCTGGCCGCCGGGGCGGACCTGCGGGGGATCGCGCGCACTGACGAGTTCGCCTACAGCCTCGCCGGCACCAACGCGCACACCGGCACGCCACCGAACCCGAAGGCCCCGCACCGCATCTCGGGCGGATCGACGTCCGGGTCGGCCAGCGCCGTCTCGCTGGGCCACGCCACCATCGGCCTCGGCACCGACACGGGCGGCTCCGTTCGGGTACCCGCGGCGTATCAGGGCCTGTTCGGCTTCCGGCCCACCCACGGCAGCGTGTCGACCGCCGGCCTGCTGCCGTTGGCGCCCTCATTCGACACGGTCGGCTGGCTGACCCGTGACGCGCTCCTGCTGGCCAGAGTCGGCGACGTGCTGCTGCCGGACTCACCCGTCCGTCCCTTCGGCGAGGTCGTCGTCGTGCCGGAGCTGCTCGCCCTCGCCCAGCCCGATGTCGCCGAGGCGGTCGAGACAAGCGTCGGGGGATGGGCCGTACGCGAGAGTTGGGATCTGCCCGATCTGCCCGCCTGGCTTACGGCGTTCCAGACTCTCCAGGCCCGGGAGGCCTGGCAGGCCCACGGCGGCTGGTTGGCGACCAGGCTCCACACGCTCGGCCCGGACGTGCGTGGCCGTTTCGAGGCGGCGTCCGAGGTCGGTGACGACGACGCCGCCCAGGCGGCCGATCAGGTCGCCGCCGCGCGCCTTCGGATCCGTGAGCTGGTCGGCGACCGGCTGCTCGTGCTTCCTTCGGCTTCCTCCGTGGCGCCGCCCCTCGGGCAGGTGCCGCCGGAGGTTCGCCAGGCCACCATGCGGTTGACCTGTCTCGCCGGCATCGGCGGCCTGCCCGCGGTCAGCATTCCGACGACCACCGCCGACGGCCTTCCGTGCGGCGTCTGCCTGGTCGCCTCCCCCGGTCGGGACCGGGACCTGCTGCACCTCACCGCCGAACTCCCAACCGTCGGGACGCGGCCGTGGATGCGCGACGGGTAGCGGTGCCGGTGGCCGGTCTGGTGCTCGCCGCCGGTGCGGGCCGGCGTTACGGGCGTCCCAAGGCCCTGGTGAGTCTCGACGGTCGGCTGCTCGTGGAGAGCGCGGTCGCCACCGCCCGTGCCGGCGGCTGCCGGCCGCTGGTGACGGTGCTCGGGGCCGAGGCCGCGGCGGTCCGGGACCGCGCCGATCTCACCGACACCATTGTGATCGACAATCGCGAATGGGCGACCGGAATGGGTTCGTCGCTGCGCGCGGGCCTCGCCGCCCTGCAGCCGACCGAGGCCGTCGCCGTCGTCGTACTCCTGGTCGACATGCCCGGCGTCACCCCCGAGGCGGTACGCAGGCTCGCCGAACTCGCCACCCCGGATTCGCTCGCGATGGCCGGCTACGGCGCTGGTCGCGGCCATCCGGTCCTGCTCGGCCGGGCACACTGGGCGGGCGTGGCCACCCTCGCCGTCGGCGACGTGGGCGCTCGGCCGTACCTGCGGACGCGGGCGACGGAGCTGCGGATCGTGCCCTGCGGCGACATCGCCGCCGGAGGTGACCTCGATACCGCGTCCGACGCGGTCAGCGGCCCGGCGGGGTAGCGGGTGACCGGTCGCCGCTGTGGCAGCCCATGGCCGACCCGAAACGGGAGGTCGCATGCGTGACGTACTCGACGATCTGCTGCGCTGGTGGCGGGCCGGTGAGCCGGTCGGCCTCGCGACGGTCATCGCCACCTGGCACAGTGCCCCGCGCCCGCCCGGTGCGACGATGCTGGTCGCCCCGGACGACACGGTCGTGGGCAGTGTCTCGGGCGGTTGCGTCGAGGCGGCCGTCTACGACCTGTGCCGCGAGGTGATGGCCTCCGGAGTGCCGCGGACGCAGCGCTACGCGGTGAGCGACGGCGACGCCTTCGCCGTGGGCCTGACCTGCGGCGGCATCATCGACATCTTCGTGGAACGGGTCGACCGGAGCACGTTCCCGGAACTGGCCGACGTCGCCGCCGCGATCGTCGGTCGGACGCCGGTCGGCGTGCTCACCTGCGTTGACGGGCCAGCGGAACGAATCGGTCGACACCTGGTGGTCTGGCCCGACGCTCGGCGCGGCTCGCTCGGCTCCGACCGGCTCGACGAGGCCGCCGCCGACGACGGGCGCGGGCTGCTCGGGGCCGGAAGCATCGGTCTGTTGCACTACGGCCCGGACGGGCAGCGGCGCGGTGACGGGCTGACCCTCCTGTTCAACGCCTACGGCCCGCCCGCCCGGATGATCGTCTTCGGGGCCATCGACTTCGCCGCCGCGGTCGCGCGGGTCGGCGCCTTCCTCGGTTACCGGGTCACCGTCTGCGACGCACGCGGCGTCTTCGCCACCCGGCAACGGTTTCCCGACGCCGACGAGGTGGTGGTCGACTGGCCGCACCGCTACCTGGCCGCGCAGGCACGCGCCGGGCAGATCGACGACCGGACGGTGGTCTGCGTCCTCACCCACGACCCCAAGTTCGACGTGCCCGTCCTACAGGTGGCCCTCGACCTGCCGCTCGCGTACGTCGGCGCGATGGGCTCCCGGCGCACCCACGCCGACCGGCTGGCCCGGCTGCGCGAGGCCGGGGTGCCCGGGGCCGCGCTGGCCCGGCTCTCCTCGCCAATCGGGCTCGACCTTGGCGCCCGCACCCCCGAGGAAACCGCGATCAGCATCGCCGCGGAGATCGTCGCCACCCGCTGGGGCGGTAGCGGTGCGCGACTGTCCGGAATCGAGGGTCGGATCCACCGCTGAGGTGTCACCGTCCGAACGGTAGGTCACCGTTCGACGGCAGACGCAGGGCGAGGAAGAAGTCGACCCGGTCCTCGAAACGGGACAGGTCACGACCGGTGAGCCGCTCGATGCGGCTGATCCGGTAGCGCAGCGTGTTGACGTGTACGTGCAGCAGGGCGGCGCACCGGCTCCACGATCCCGCCGCGGCCAGGAACGCGTCCAGCGTCCGGAGCAGGTCGGCATGGTGCGCCCGGTCGTACTCGATCAGCGGGCTGAGCAGCCGGTCCCGGAACGCCCGCCGCGTGTCGGCGGGCACCCCGGCCAGCAGCAGCAGATGCGAGGCCAGTTCACCGGCGCAGACCACGGTGGCCCGCTCGGCGCGGGCGAGGGCGGTACGCAGCGCGTGCCGGGCCTGCGCGACCGCGCCGGTCAGTGCCTCCGCGCCGGTGACCGGCGCGCTGACCCCGACGGCGAGCCGGCCGGTGCCGAGCCCGCGGGACAGCACGGCCACCGAGGTGCCGATCGTGTCAAGGACAGCGGCCGCCCGCTCGGGCGCGACGGCCAGCACGGCGAGCACCGCGTCGGGTACGGCGTCGCCGGTCACCGCCGCCGGCTCCCCGGCCGGTCGGACGATCTCGTCGCAGACCGCGACCGCGAGTTCCGGTGGCGTGCTCAGCCCGGTGAGGCTGGTGGCCACGGCCAGGAACGTCGCGTCCGGCGCCAGCCCGCAGGCCAGCAGCCGGCCCCGCACGTCGGCTGGTCCACCCCGGCCGGCGAGCGCCGCCCCCAGCTGGTCGGCGAGGCGTCGCTCGATCCGGACCGCCTCGTCGACCTGTGCGCGTTCCATCGCGACCAGGCTGATCAGTTCGGCGGCGACGTCGGGCAGGACCGGCGGGACGGTGCGATCGACGGTTCCCGGGGACGCGGCGGTGCCGTCGGTGTAGGCGAGCAGCCAGGAGGCGAGTCGGTGCGCGGGTCGACCGGGCACGCCAACCATCTCCAGCCGGCGGCCGTCCACAGTCACCCGTGCCGGCAGCCGCCCGGCGGCGAGGAACGCCGTCGCCAGGTCGGCGGGCGCTCCCGCGGGCAGCGCCGTGGTGGCCGCGACGAGCCGCCCGGTCGGCGCCAGCACCCAGCAGTCCACCCCCAGGCCGGCCGCGACCGGCGCAAGCAGGTCGGCCAACCGAGCACCGCCGGCTATCGCCGCGACCAGGCCACGGTGCCGGCCCAGTACGTCGGCCAGCCCGGTGAACCGACGCGCCCACAGCGACGGGGTGACCTCGTCGATGACCTCACGGAACGAGATCTCGACCGGCACCTCGAACAGCGGCATGTGGTGCCGCCGGCACGCCTCCACCAGGTCCTCGGGGACCGAGCCGAGCGCGGCGTCGCCCGCGCCGATCGCGGCCACCTCGGCCGCGGCGCACGCCGCGACGAACGCCTCCGAGTCGGCCGGCTCGCGCCGCCACATCAACCCGGTCAGCACCATCTCCCCGCCCGACAGGTAGCGCCGCGGATCGGGCAGGTCGGTCACGTAGACCCGGCTGACCGGGCGCTCCAGATCGTCGGCCCCGACGAGCAACGTCAGCCGCAGCCGCGGCTGGTCCAGTGCCTCGCGCAGCAGCATCGACGTCCCTTTCGTCCTCGCTGGTCACTGCTTGTTTGGAGGAACCTACGAAGAACCTAGGGCGGGCATGTTTCAGGTTTGGTCGTCCCGTCCGTTCTTCGCACGGCGGCTGATTGCTGTACTTCTCCACAACGCGAGAAAAGGTGATTCCCATCGACGTAGTCAGCGAGGCGGTTGCCGGCTTCAACGCCCGTCCGGCAGCGGATGCGCTGCGCGACGTACTCGCCTGCTGCGCGGTGTCGGCGTGGGCGCGGGGACTGGTCGCCGGACGGCCCTATCCGGATCTCGACGCCCTGCTGGCGGCGGCCGACACCGGCCTGCGGCGGCTGACCTGGACCGAGGTCGCGCAGGCGCTCGCGGCCCATCCACGCATCGGCGAGCGCCCTGCCGGCTCCGACCGCGAGTCGGTGTGGTCGCGTCGCGAACAGGCCGGTGTCGCCGACGCCGACGCCGGGACCCGGGCCGCCCTCGCCGAGGCGAACCGCGAGTACGAACAGCGCTTCGGGCACCTCTACCTCATCTGCGCCAGCGGACTCGGCCAGGACGAACTGCTCGCCGCGGCCCGAGCGCGGTTGGGCAACGACGAGGAGACCGAGCGCGACGTGGTGCGGGAAGAGCTGCGCAGGATCGCCCTGCTCCGGCTGAAGGGGCTGCTGGCATGACACCCCGATTCGCCGGGATCTCCACCCACGTTCTCGACACCGCGTGCGGCGCACCCGCGCGGGACGTCCGGGTGCGACTTGACCGGCGCGACGGCGGTGCCTGGACATCGGTCGTCGAGGCGCGCACCGATGGCGACGGGCGGTTGCGGGACTGGGTGCCGGCGGGCGAGTGGCGGGCCGGCGGCTACCGGCTGGTGTTCTTCGTCGAGACGTACCTCGGCGGGGCCGCGTTCTTTCCGGAGATCACGGTGGCCTTCCACATCCGCGACCCGGACCGGCACCACCACGTGCCGCTGCTGCTCAGCAACTACGGCTACACCACCTACCTGGGGAGTTAAGCGTGTCGATCGTGCTCGGGCCCAACCAGTACGGCAAGGCCGAGGTCCGTCTGGTGCGGGTGGACCGCGGCGGACCGCAGCACGAACTGCGTGATCTCACCGTCTCGGTGACACTCGCCGGTGACCTCGCCGCCACCCACCTGACCGGCGACAACAGTCAGGTTCTGCCGACCGACTCGCAGAAGAACACGGTGTACGCCTTCGCCCGGCAGTACGGGGTCGACCAGATCGAGGACTTCGGGCTGCTGCTCGCCCGGCACTTCGTCTCCGCGCAGGCCGCGATCACGTCGGCCCGGGTCGACCTGTCCGAGCACGCCTGGCAGCGGCTCGGTCCGCACTCCTTCCAACGGACCGGCGCCGAGACGCGTACCAGCACCGTGACCCGCACCGACTCGGCGACGGTGGTGGAGTCCGGCGTGACCGGGCTGGTGCTGCTCAACTCGACCGACTCGGAGTTCACCGGGTACGTGAAGGACCGGTACACCACGCTGCCGGAGACGAAGGACCGCATCCTCGCCACGGAGGTGAACGCCCGCTGGCGGCACACCGACGTCGACGGTGACTGGGCCGGGTCGTACGCCGGGGTGCGGGCCGCGCTCGTCGCGGCGTTCGTCGAGACGTACAGCCTGTCGCTGCAGCAGACCCTGTACGCGATGGGCCGCCGGGTGCTCGAGGAGCGGCCGGAGATCGCCGAAGTGCACCTGGCGCTGCCCAACAGGCACCACCTGCTCGTCGACCTCGCGCCCTTCGAGCTGGACAATCCGGGCGAGGTGTTCGTCGCGACGGACCGGCCGTACGGGCTGATCGAGGGGACGCTCCGGCGGGTTCAGCAGGGGCCGTCGTAATGGAGTTCCTGTCGCCGGCCAGCTGGGCCGAGGCGCTCGCCGCGAGGGCCACGTACCCCGACGCGGTGCCGATCGCCGGCGGCACCGACGTCATGGTCGAGCTCAACTTCGACCGTCGCCGGCCGCCCGCCCTGCTGGATCTCACCCGGGTCGGCGAGTTCGCCGAGTGGGGGACCGAGGACGGCCTGCTGCGCGTCGGCGCCGGGGTGACCTACCGGCGGATCATCGCGGAACTCGGTGACCGGATGCCGGGCCTGGCGATGGCCGCCCGGACCGTGGGGTCGCCGCAGATCCGTAACCGGGGCACGGTCGGCGGGAACCTGGGCTCGGGGTCGCCCGCCGGCGACGCCCATCCGCCGCTGCTGGCGGCCGGCGCTCTGGTGGAGCTGGCCTCGGTGCGCGGTGTCCGCCGACTGCCGGTGGCGGAGTTCTTCACCGGGCCGAGGCGCAGCGTACGGGCACCGGACGAGCTGATCGCGGCGTTCCTGCTGCCGATGGACCGGGGGCTGCACCAGTTCGCGAAGGTCGGCACCCGCAACGCGATGGTGATCGCGGTGTGTTCGTTCGCGCTCACGCTGCGTCCGGATGTCGGTGAGGTCGGTACCGGGATCGGTTCGGCCGGCCCGACTCCGCTGCGTGCGCGGGACGCCGAGCGGTTTCTCGCCGACGAGTTGCCGTGGCGGACGGGCGGGGCGCTGCCCGACGCCCTCACCCGCCGCTTCGGCGAACTGGTCGCCGCGGCCGCCGCCCCGATCGACGACGTACGCGGCAGCGCCGCCTACCGGCGGCACGCGCTGTCCGTGTTGGCCCGCCGCACCCTGGGCTGGGCGTGGGAGAAGTACCGGGAGGAGAGCCGATGAGGGTCAGTTGCCGGGTCAACGGCGAGCAGCGGGAGGCCGACGGCGTGTGGCCGGGAGAGAGCCTGCTCCACCTGCTGCGGGAGCGGCTCGGGCTGCCCGGCGCGAAGAACGCCTGTGAGCAGGGGGAGTGCGGCTCGTGCACGGTCTACCTCGATGGGCTGCCGGTCTGCGCCTGCCTGGTGGCGGCCGGCCAGGCCCAGGGCCGCGACGTGGTGGCCGTGGAGGGGCTGTCCGGCCCGGACGGAACGCTGGACCGGGTGCAGCGCGCCTTCCTCGACGCCGGCGCCGTCCAGTGCGGATTCTGTACCCCGGGCCTGATCGTCGCGGTGCACGACCTGTTGGCCCGCGTGCCGGCCCCGGCCGATCCCCAGATTCGTGAGGCGCTGGCCGGCAACCTGTGCCGGTGCACGGGCTACGAGAAGATCATGGTGGCCGTACGGCTGGCCGCCGCGATGCCGACCAGCACGCCGGCTGACGTCCCAGGCGGTCCGAGATGATCATCATCGAGGGCTGCGCGATCGCCACGGTCGACGCCGACGGCACCGAATACGCCGACGGGCACGTGGTGGTCGACGACGGACGGATCGTGGCGGTCGGGCCGGGCCCCGCCGCACCCTACGGCGAGGCGGCCCGGCGGGTGGACGGCACCGGCAGCCTCGCCACCCCCGGCCTGGTCAACACCCATCACCATCTCTACCAGTGGGCCACCCGGGGGCTGGCCCAGCAGGAGAATCTCTTCGGCTGGCTGACCGAGCTCTACCCGATCTGGGCCGGCCTGGACGCGGACCTGGTCGCCGCGACAACCGGCGCCGGTCTCGGCTGGCTGGCGCTGTCCGGCTGCACCACCAGCACCGACCACCACTACGTCCACCCGGCCGGCGGCGGGGATCTGATGGCCGCCCAGGTCGAGGCGGCCCGCGAGGTGGGCCTCCGCTTCCACCCGTGCCGCGGCTCGATGGACCTCGGCCGGTCCCAGGGCGGCCTGCCCCCGGATCACGTCGTCGAGGAGACCGACGCCGCGCTGGCCGGCACCGAGGAGGCGATCGACCGCTTCCACGACCCCGCCGCCGACGCGATGGTCCGGGTGGCTGTCGCACCCTGCTCACCGTTCTCGGTCACCGCCAAACTCATGATCGAGGCCGCCGGTCTGGCCCGCCGCAAGGGCGTACGGCTGCACACCCACCTCGCCGAGACCGTCGAGGAGGAGACGTACTGCCGGCGCGTCCACGGCTGCACCCCGGCCGAGTACGCCGAGCGCCTGGGCTGGCTGGGCGACGACGTCTGGCTGGCGCACGCCGTACACCTCGACGACGCCGCGGTGACCCGACTCGCCGCCACCGGCACCGGTGTCGCGCACTGCCCCAGCTCGAACGCCCGGCTCGGCGCGGGCATCGCCCGGGTCCGTGACCTGCTCGACGCCGGCGTTCCGGTCGGTCTCGGCGTGGACGGCCCGGCGTCGCAGGAGGCCAACCACCTCGGCGCCGAGCTGCGTCAGGCGCTCTACGCGGCCCGGCTGCGCGGCGGCCCGGCCGCGCTCACCGCCCGCGAGGCGCTCACCCTGGCCACCGTCGGCGGCGCCCGCTGCCTCGGGCGCGTCGACGAACTGGGCTCGCTCGAGGTCGGCAAGCTCGCCGACGTCGCCCTCTGGCGTCTCGACTCACTCGGCCACGCGGGCATCGACGACCCGGTCGCCGCGCTCGTGTTCGGCCCGCCGGCGCCGCTGGAACTGCTGCTCGTCGGCGGCCGGCCCGTGGTTGAACACGGCGAGCTACGCACGGTCGACGAGCGCGAGCTGGCGCGGCGGGCCCTGCGGACGCAGCGCACCCTGATCCGAAAGGCAGACCGGTGACCGTATCGGCGACGAGGACCAGCAGCGCGGTGACCGGCGGCATCGGGGACAGCCCGGTACGGCCCGACGGCACGCTGAAGGTCAGGGGAGAGTTCGCCTTCTCCTCGGACCTGTGGGCCGATGACATGCTGTGGGGCGTGACGCTGCGCAGCCCGCACCCCCGCGCGGTGGTCAGGAACATCAACCTGAGCGCGGCGCTGGCGCTGCCCGGGGTGCGCGCGGCGCTCACCGCCGCCGACGTGCCGGGGGAGAAGTACTACGGCCTCGATCTCGCCGATCAGCCGGTGCTGGCCGTCGACGAGGTGCGCTACCAGGGCCAGCCCGTCGCCATCGTCGCGGCCGACCATCCGGAGATCGCCCGTCGCGCGGCCGCCCTGATCGTCGTGGACTACGAGGTGCTCGCCCCGGTCACCGACGCCGACGCCGCTCTGTCCGCCGGCGACATGTTCCGCCACGTGCCGGTACGGCGCGGTGCCGCGAACGCCACCGCCGACGTGGTGGTCACGGGCGTCTACCAGGTCGGAATGCAGGACCAGGCCTTCCTCGGACCGGAGTCCGGGCTCGCCGTGCCGGCCGAGGACGGCGGCGTGGACCTCTACGTCGCCACCCAGTGGCTGCACGTCGACCAGCGACAGGTGGCCGCCTGTCTCGGTCTGCCGGTCGACAGGACGCGCCTGCACCTCGCCGGCGTCGGCGGTGCGTTCGGCGCCCGGGAGGACCTGTCGATGCAGGTCCACGCCTGCCTCCTGGCGCTGCGCACCGGGCGGCCGATCAAGATGGTGTACGGGCGCGAGGAGTCCTTCCTCGGCCATGTGCACCGGCATCCGGCCACGATGCGCTACGAGCACGGCGCGACCCGCGACGGACGGCTGGTCTACGTCAAGGCACACATCATCCTCGACGGTGGGGCGTACGCCTCCACCACTCCGGCGGTGGTGGCCAACGCGGCCACGCTGGGCGTGGGCCCGTACGAGGTGCCCAATGTGGTGATGGACGCCTACGGGGTGCGGACCAACAACCCACCCTGCGGCGCCATGCGCGGCTTCGGCGCGGTCCAGGCATGCTTCGGCTACGAGTCGCAGATGGACAAGCTCGCCGCCGCGCTCGGGCTCGATCCCGTCGAGATCCGCCGACGCAACGCGATGACCACCGGCTCGGTCATGCCCACCGGGCAGGTGGTCGACGGACCGGCTCCGGTCGCGCGCCTGCTGGAACTCGTCCGCGACCGGCCGGCCCCGCCGCCGTCGAGCGGCGATCAACGGGAGTGGCCCGGCGGGGTCGCCGGCACCACCCACGGCGAGTCGGTGACGCGGGGAGTCGGATACGCGATCGGCATCAAGAACGTCTGCTTCTCGGAGGGATTCGACGACTACGCCACCGCGCGGGTGCGGCTGGAGGCGGTCGGCGGCGAACCGGTGGCGCTGGTGCACACCGCCGCCGCCGAGGTGGGCCAGGGAGTGGTGACCGTTCAGGCGCAGATCGCGCGCACCGAACTGGGAATCGAGCGGGTCACCGTCGCCGCCGCCGACACCACGGTCGGCAGCGCCGGGTCGTCGTCGGCGTCGCGGCAGACGTACATGACCGGGGGTGCCGTCCAGGCTGCCTGCCAGGCCGTACGCGATCGGGTGCTGGCCCGGGTGGCGGCGGGTTCGGAGGGCGGTCTGCGGCTGGCTGGTGGCAAGGTCGTCGCTGCCGGCGGCGTCGTCGTCGCGGACCTGGTCGACGTGCTCGGCGACGTGCCGGTCGAGGAGACCGTGCAGTGGCACCACCGTCCCACCCATCCGCTCGATCCACGCACCGGACAGGGCGACGCGCACGTCCAGTACGCCTTCGCCGCGCACCGGGCGACCGTGGACGTGGACACCGAACTGGGCCTGGTGCGGGTGGTGGAGATCGCCACCGCCCAGGACGTCGGTAAGGCGGTCAATCCGCAGGCCGTTGTCGGGCAGATCCACGGCGGCACGGCACAGGGGCTCGGGCTGGCGCTCATGGAGGAACTTCAGATGACCGACGGGCTGGTCCGCAACCCGTCCTTCACCGACTATCTGATCCCCACGATCCTCGACGTGCCGCCCATGTCCGTCGAGGTGCTCGAACTGGGCGACCCGCACGCGCCGTACGGCCTGCGAGGGGTCGGGGAGCCGCCGACCATATCGTCGACCCCGGCGGTGGTCGCCGCGATCCGGGCCGCCACCGGGCTGCCACTGTCCCGAGTGCCGGTGCGCCCCGAACACCTCACCGGAGCGCTCCTCGCCACCGCGCCCGATCCCGACGAGGCCGATCACCGTCGTTCCGAGCTGGAGGTACCGTGAGCTTTGACCTGGTGCTGCGGTCGCGGCGAGTGGTCACGCCGGCGGGCGAACGGGCCGCGGCGGTCTGCGTGCGCGGCGGGCGGATCGCGGCGATCCACGACTACCACGCGGTTGACGGCCAGGACCTCGGCGCCCTGGCGCTGCTGCCCGGCCTGGTCGACACCCATGTGCACGTCAACGAACCCGGCCGTACCGAATGGGAGGGCTTCAGCAGCGCCACGCAGGCCGCCCTGGCCGGCGGAGTCACCACCATCGTCGACATGCCGCTCAACTCGCTGCCCCCGACCGTCAACGTGGCGGCGCTGCGGGTGAAGCGGCGGGCCGCGGCGGGCCAGTGCCACGTCGACGTCGGATTCTGGGGCGGCGCGGTGCCGGACAATCTCGCCGACCTGGCTGATCTGCACGCGGCAGGGGTGTTCGGCTTCAAGGCGTTCCTGATCGACTCGGGGGTGCCGGAGTTCCCCCCGCTCGATCCGGCCGGCCTGCGGAAGGCCCTCGGAGCGGTCGACACGACGTTCCTCATCCACGCCGAGGAGCCAGCCGAGATCACTGCCGCCCCGAGCTCCGCCCGGTACGCCGACTTCCTGGCCTCCCGTCCCGCAACCGCCGAGCAACGCGCGGTCGCCCACGTGCTCGACGCCGCCCGCGCGACCGGCGCCCGGGTCCACATCCTGCACCTGTCCGCCGCCGAGACCCTGCCGCTGATCGCCCAGGCCCGCCGGGACGGGGTCCGGGTGACCGTGGAGACCTGCCCGCACTATCTGACCCTGACCGCCGAGGAGGTGCCGGAGGGGGCGACGCAGTTCAAGTGCTGTCCGCCGATCCGGGGGCGGCACAACCGGGACGCCCTCTGGGCGGGGCTGGCCAGCGGGGCCATCGACTGTGTCGTCTCCGATCATTCGCCCTGCACCCCGGAGCTCAAGCGGCCCGATGTCGGCGACTTCGCCGCGGCCTGGGGCGGCATCGCGTCGCTGCAGCTGGGCCTGCCGGTGGTGTGGACCGAGGCCCGCCGGCGCGGCCATGACCTGGCCGAACTGGTGCGGTGGATGGCCCAGCGCCCTGCCGAGATGGCCGGTCTGACCGGCAGTGGCCGCATCGAGGTCGGCGCCGACGCCCACCTCGTGGCCTTCGACCCGGATGCCAGTTTCACCGTCGAGCCGGCGCAACTGCGCCACCGGCACCCGGTGACGCCGTACGCCGGCCGGACCCTGACCGGCGTGGTCCGCGGCACCTGGCTGGGCGGGCATCCGGTCACGCCGGAGGGGCCACCGCGCGGTCGGCTGCTGACTCGAACGGACGGGTGACCGTGATCGCGCGTGACGTCCCGCTGGGTGGCTCACCTGGCCACCGGCAGTGGGTCAACACCTGGTCGCCGGGGCCGAGGGCGGGACTCAGTCGGAGAAGTGCGCCTTCGGGATCACCCCGTGCACGCCGACGGTCCGGTCGACCACCTGCGACACCTCGAAGTCGGCTGCCGCCGACAGGTACGCGTAGGCCACCGCGCGGTTCATGCCCAGATCATGTTCGAGGAAGTCGAGCGCGTTGACGACGGCCCGGCGCATGGCGACATTCAGGTCGTTGCCCTGGCCGGTCCGGGCGCCGTCCGGATCGGCCAGGCCGACCGGCACCCACGCGTCCGGGGTCTCCACGAAGGGGTAGTGGAAGGCGACCGAGGGCGCCGCACCCGAGCCCGGCTTGCAGACCGTGAGCCGGAAGGTGCCCCGCAGCGAGCCCTCCACTGCGGTGAGCGCCACCTCGCCATCACCCATCGCCAGGTGCGGGTCGCCGACGTAGAACAGTGCCCCCTCGGCGAAGACCGGCAGGAAGAATGTGGAGCCGGTGCCGAGCAGGTTGATGTCGATGTTGCCGCCTCCCAAGGTTGGCGGGATCGAGTTGAGGGCGGGTGCGGTCAGGTCGGCCGCGTGGGCGAACGCAACCCCCATCGCTCCCATGAACGGCTCCAGCGGAAAGGCCACCGTGCCGGTTCGGCCCCGTGGCAGCACCCCGGTCAACTCGCCCTGCCGACCGCGGGCAACCGGGATGAAGACCGACACATTGCCGTACCGGGTCGGGTCGCCGGTGGCCCGGCTGTCGGTCGAGGTCGGCGGCATGATCTCGGCCTCGGTGATACCGGCCGGCACGCCGCCGCCGGCCAGCCGGGGCAGGGCCCCCTTGCCGTGCCGGCTGGACACGACGCCGTACGGCACCCGGGGTAGCACGGACAGTATCTCGACCTTGAGGACGTCACCCGGCTCGGCGCCGTCGACGTGGATCGGACCGGTGATGACGTGCGGGCCGTCGACGTCGAAGTTGCGAGCGGTCCGGGTGTAGTGGCGGGCGATCGCGATGGCGTCGTCCAGCACGTCGTCCCGGGCCACGCCGTAGCTGCCGAAATACGCCACCGGGTCGCGCCCCTGGTCCTCAAGGATGCCTTCGTGTGACACCGTGTCAACGGTGACCGTCTCGCCCGAACGCATCCGTAGCACGGGCTCGCTGCCCACCGCCGGAACGTAACCCCACCGGACCTGGTCGGGCAGTGACCGCAGATAGTGCCTGCCCTCGATCGGGCCGACCCCGGGCTGCAGGATCTCGCGGAAGAACCTCGGGCGACCCTGGGCCGGCAGGCCGTGTTCCGCGGTCCCGGCGTCGCCGCCGACCAGCGGTGCGAGCCCTGCGGGGCCGGTCGCCGCGGTGGCCTGGCGGAACGGGCGTCGGCCGGTCCCGCGGACCAGCGCCTCTCGTCCGGCCTCTGAGCCCTCTGTGGACATCGGCACTCCTCGCGACTGTCTCGCCGGCCGTCCCCGCCGCGGAGGTCGACCGAAACGACCTGCGGGGTTTCGCTGCGCCGGACCGTTGGATACGTGATCGTGCTGGAGCGCACGGCCGAAACTGAGGCTCAGCGGGCCGTGTTCCTGATGAACTGCTCGACCAGCTCACCAGCGACCACCGCCGATTGTTCCTCATCACCATGAACTTCGGCGGTTGTCGGCGTCGCTGGGTCCGCTGGCGGCGCCTGGCGCCCATCGGGGCCATTGCCGTTCCGCCCGGCGTCGGTGACGGGTGCTTCGTCCATGGCGACCCTGCGGCGTGCCCTGGAGGCCGATCAGATCTGGGCACCCGTCGGGTAGGCCGCTCAGGTGGCGAGGAACGGAAGGAGGATTTCCAGAAGCTCCTTCGGTCGGTCCAGCGGCAGGATGTGCCCGCCATCCGGAACCAGACGACTTTTCACGTCGTTCGCGATCGGCTCCAGTTGGCGAAAGGTGGCCTCGCCCAGGACAGCGCCACCGATTGTCACGGTCGGTACCGTCAGCTTCCGGTTCTGCACGAGATTCTCGATCAGAGTCGCATTTTCGCGCATCGCCCGGTAGTGCTCGAACCCGCCCCGCAGACCTTCGGTGCCGGTGTATGTCCGGGCGAAGTTGTCCCGGATCGTCGCCGGGATCCCGCGCCCCAGCGTTCCGGAAAGGTAGAACCAGTCCAGATACCCACCTTCGTGCCCGGCCAGGACCGTCTCGGCCAGCCCCGGTACGACGTGGAAACCGAACCACCACGGCGGCCCGGTGGTGAGGAGGGCCTCGGCGCCGGGCAGGGAGCCGATCAACCCTTCCATGACGACGAGCCGATCGACCCACTCCGGCTCGCGCAGCGCGGTCATGAACGCGACCGGGACGCCGAGGTCGATTCCGACGACTGCCGCCGTGGACAGGGCGAACCCGTCGAGCAGGCCGAGCACGTCGTCCACCAAGGTGTTCAGGTCGTACCCCGAGGCCGGCAGATCGCTGTCGCCGAGCCCACGCAGGTCGGGGGCGAGGACGAGATGCGTCTGGGCCAGCACCGGGATCACCTCACTCCAGACCCGCCAGGTGTGCGGCCAGCCATGCAGTAGCACGACTGGATCCCCCTGGCCGGCGACGGCCAGGTTCACCTCGATGCCGTTGACGTGCACCCGATGTTCGGACGGGGACAAGGTCACAGTGGTCCTTCCACCAAGCAGTTACCTGCGTCGCGCACCGGCGCCATGGCCACGGCGTCCTCCGGGCGGTCGAGTTCCCGGATGAACATCAGGTCCCGCCGAAGGTGATACGGGTACGACTCATACCGCCTGGTTCTCCTGCTTGGTCACGGTGTCCTGGCCTTCATCGTGGCAGCTGGAGATCGACTGTTGACGGTCGCTGCCGCGCCGGTCAGGGTGATCACGATGTCGGCCAGGTCGCGGTTGTCGCTGCGGTGCGAGACGACTATCGCGGTGACCCCGAGATCGCGGATCAGGTGCAGCAAAGCACGTTCGACCGGGGGATCGAGCGTGGAGGTGGCCTCGTCGAGCAGCAGCAGCGACGGATGGATCACCAACGCTCGTGCCAGAGCGACGAGCTGGCGATCGCGGTGGCTGAGCTCCGTGATCAGGGTCCGGTCAACGGGTGTACTTCGTCCAGCGGCTGTGTATACCGAGCGCAGAGCTTGCGCTGTGCGAGACGTTCCCGCGAGATCGAGCGACGAGCCTACCGGGTCGAGCAGGGTCGCCACGCTGACCGTCATGTCGGGCAGGTCGCTGCCGACGAGCAGGACCGGTGCGGGCGCCCCTATGCCGGGAACACGTACCTGGACGGTGCCGGTCCGCGGGGCCAGAACCCCGGCCACGGTATCGAGCAGAGTGCTCTTGCCGATCCCTGACGGGCCTTCGATCCAGGTCAGTGTGCCGGGGGCGAGAGTCACGCTGACCGATGCCGTCATCCGGGTGTCGTCGCTGGTCTCCAGTGTCAGGTCCTCCAGGATGACCTCGGCGGCCGGGACGGTTGCCGCTGACCCGACGCCGCCGGCGACACCCGCGCGCTCATCGCGTCGGGGGGTGCCCCTTCGGGGGGCGCCATCGGGCAGTAGCGCCAGTACCCGGCTGACCTGCCGCGAGGCGATCTCCCCGGACTGTGCGCGTTCGACGACGCTGATGACCTGCTGGCTTAGCGAGTACGCCACGTAGAGCAGCACGCCGGGAGCGATCACGTCACGGGCCAGTGGTGCCGCCCAGGCGCTGGCGATGAAGAATCCCGCGCCGACGAGTTCGACCTGCAGCAGCAGCCGCAGCCGGACCCACTGCAGGCGGTGACTGGCTGCCGCGCGGACCGCTGCCAGGCCGTCGAAGCGTCTTGACAGCGCGGAACGAACCTGAGCATTGACGTGGAATCCCAGATAGCCGATTGACGCGACGGCGAAGTTCACCGAGGGCGCGCGGGCTGCGCCGACGAGGCGGGTGACTGCCACGGTGGCGTCCTTGCTGCGGAGGTAGGCGAGGGCAAGACCACCACACAGCAGCGCCGACGGTATCAGGGTGATGACGTCGCCAACGGCGACCACGGTGATGCTGATCAGCAGAGAAGCGACCCCGACGGCCATCAGGGACAACACCCGCGGTGCCTGGGTCTCCGCGACGTTGAAATCACGGCCGATGCGTCCGCCGACGGCGGCGGGGTCCGCGGTGTCCTGCGGGTTCAGCACTTGTGTGATGACCGACCGGTGCAGTCTGTCGATAGCCGTGACCGATCCGCGGTAGGAAGTCACGTGTCGTAGCGCGTACGCGAGAAGGACGATCAAGGCGACGCTGCCGTACACGGCGGCACCCGTCGCGCGGGAACGGCCGTCGCCGTTGTTTCCGGCGAGGAACAACTCGCCGAGGATCGCCACGGCCGCACCGGCGAACATGGCGGTCATCCACCACGGTCCGAAGATCATGGCGATCAGGTGGGCGGCGGACGCGCGTTTCTCTGGTTCCGTGGCGTGACTGTCGAGCGAGGTGGACAGCAGCGTGTCGTCGCCGAGGTTCGCCTGCCGGAAGCGCATGGGTTCGGGGTCGCGGTCGGGGCTGACGTCGGTGTTGCTGCCGGCCGCTGTCGAGTCGGTACGCGCCAGGGTGGACCGTAGACGCAGTGTTGAACCGTCGCCAAGAACGGTGTCCAGGTCGACCGGTCCTTCGCCGGCCGCGAGTTGGCGCGCCGACGTCGAGGCGAGCGTGCCGGCCGTGGCGACGATCACGATGTCGGCGTGGCAGAGGATCTCCGGCCGCGCGGTGGAGTAGACCCAGGTGGCGGGGGCTCCGCTGAAGGTCCGCTCGGCGACGGTGTCGGCACTCGACGGGTCGAGGGCGGTGAAGACGTCATCGAGCAGGTAGACGTCGCTGGTCGCACACATCGCCTGGGCCAGGCCCAGACGTACCGACTGGCCGTCCGACAGGATCCGGCCGCTGGACGACAGAGGGCTGGCGTCACCGCTGCTGCGGGCGGCCAGCTCGGTACCGAGTCCCGAGCGTTGCACGGCGTCGATGTAGTGCTGTTCGTCGACCGTCGTCGACCACAGGGTGGTCACCTGAGCGATCGTCCCGTCGAGGGGCCGGTGGTCGCGGCCCACCCACTGCACGTCGCCGCCCCGGCGTACCGAGACGCCGTCGGGGCGCTGACGGTTCAGCGCGATGTCGTGCAGAAGACGGCTGGCCTCGGTGCCGATGACCGCGACACGTTGGCCCGGCAGGATCGAAATCGCCACGTCGGTGTCATGCAATTCGACAGCGCCCGCCGGCAGCGAAGCATCCGCTTGCACGGCGACGGTGGGGACGTCGCGGATGAGCCCATCCACGCCCCGGGCCGCAGCAATTCCCGTCTGCACCACCCGCCACGTCGCCAGGTTCTCACTGATGGCGCTGACGATCATCCGGCTGGCCACGAGGACACCGGCGAGCTGCGCCGCGGCGACCAGACCGCTGCTGAGCTGCACGGCCACGATCAGTACGGCAGCGAAGATCACCGGCAGAGCGTCGAGAACGGCGTCGTAGGCACCGGAGAGGTAAGCGCGGCGTTTCAACAGTGCCAGTTGTGGCCGCCGGGCGACCGCCATGGCCGAAAGGAAGGCGTCGGTCAAAGCGAAGCGCCGGATTTGGCGGCGCTGCCGGGCGAGGTCGTCTATCAGTTTGGAACGCCCATGGTCCAGTTCCAGGTACTGCATCCCCAGCCGGACGGTTGCCGCTCCGAGTGGGCGAAGCAGCAGAGCGACCGCCGCGATCAGAATCATCACCACGACACCGATCGGACCGAATGTCGCGATCAGCTGGACCGCCAGGACGACGACCAACGCGCTGTAGACGACGAACTCGGTCGCGAACACCAGCTGGGAGATCTGGTCGGGCCAGGCCATGAGGTAGGAGCTGACGGAGCGTCCGCCTTCGGAAAGCCAGCCGGGATCGACGTGCTGTAGACGTCGGAAGATCACCCGCTGGGTCAGCAGATTGGTGCGCAGCACCAGCTCGCGTACCTGCCAGGTCATCAGCCAGCGGACGACACCGAACGCCGCGACCAGCGCGCTGACGACCACGAGAGAACGGAGTTCGCCGCGCGCAGTGCCTCGGGACAGGTGCTGCACCGCAGCGGTGATGGCCGGGGGGATGCCAGCGGACAAGACAACCAGGATCACACCGGTCACGCCGTACCAGAGAAACTGCCGGCGCAGATGCGCGAACAACGCCCTAGTGAGCCCACGCCGCTCGATCAGGGCGGCGAAGTCACCAACCTGATCCGACAGGTCGAGTTTCGCCTCTTGGGCATCACTGACCCGCAAATCCGCAGCCGTCACGTGGGCGCGGCGGTAGGCGTGGTGCAGGAATCGGAGCTGCATCAGGTCACCGGCTCCGACACCAGTGCCCAGCTGGAGCGGACGTCTTCCGATCCGGGGACCGGTCCATCGTCCGCCTGCATGTCGCTGGCCCGCAAGTCGGCTGTCGCCGCGAGATCGAGCACCTCGGCGTACGCCTTCGCGGCGGATGCGGCTGCTTCGACCGCCGCCATCGCCTCACGTCGCACTCCGCGCCCAGCATGGTGCATCGCCAGGTCGAGGTGAAACTCGGGATGTGACGGCTCGTACCGGGTTGCCTCAACCAGTAATCCTTCGCTGTCCGGAGACTCGGGATAGCACCGGGACAACAATCGGCCCAGGTTGTTGGCCGGTACCGCATGCGCCTGCCCGTGCCGGGCGTTGTCGGGAAGGGGATACCAGCGGCGGTGATGAAAAGCGGACGGGTCGCGTCGGTGCCACGGTGGATGGCGATCGCGTGGGTCGCGGTGTGGAACGCGGTCTTGGCCACGCCGATGACCGGCAGGCCGGTCTGTGCGTGCACGCGAGCGCCCAGCCCCGGCCGGCCGTGCGGGTCCAGGCCGACGTACCCATCGACGACCAGCAGGTCCAAGTCAGTGGTGGTGCTCAACACGGCGGTGATCGCGGGTAACTCGCGTAGGTAGAACCGGCCGGGCTGATACGCCTCTACCGTAGGGAGCAATACGGTGCGCTCCTCGACCAGATCGGCGAACCGCTCGTCGCGGCCGACGACGAGCGCGCTACGGGCTCCACCCTCCGGCGGGTAGTGCACATCTACAGCCCCGAACCGCTGCTGTCCAGAAGTCGCCACCGCCACAGTCTGCCCGCCAACAGGCACTGGGTACGCGTCAGGAAGGTCATGGCGTGGGGCAATGCCGGGAAGCGACCACGCCTGTTCGACAGCACGTCGATGTCCGGCGCGGCCGTCAGGGTTTGCGGGGCCCGTCCCGCGGGCGGGTGCGCAACGACTCGTAGCAGGAACACCTGCACCACCGGGGTCCGGATCCGCTGGGCGGCTGCGGCGACGAAGGTCTCGGCGCTGGCGTGCCGCAGGCGTTCGGTCAGCTCCACCTGCTCCGACCGCGGGCCTGGCGGTACGCGGTCAGTCGGGAGCCGTCGAAGGCCGTCGATCAGGCGCCAGCCGCCAGCGGCGATAGGGGATCCGGGTAAGCCGCGGCGGGCTCAAACGGGTCGTCGACGGTTCGTCCTGACGCTTCTCATAATAGATTGCCGACGTCGGCGGGTAGCCCTACCGTAGAGATCAGCACCAAGACGATCCACCAGGAACCGGGAGACCGACATGTTGTGGCATACCTCGATCACATCGCAGCGGCTCATGCCGCGCGGCGAGGTCGCCCTGACCTGTTCCGGGCGACCCGGCGTGCTGGCCGGTGACCTGGCCAGCTACAAGCTGAGACGGTGGCGCAGTTAGCATTTGCTAGCGATTCTCGCGCCGCCCTCCCAGTTCCGGGACCGGGCGGCGTTCTCGTTCTCGGACCCGCGGTAGTCACATTCCTCTTTGACCTACGGGTGTAGCTCAACCGGCAGAGCACCAGCCTCCAAAGCTGGAAGACGCGGTTCGATTCCTGCTGCCCGTGCGCACCGCCCCGGCTCCGCCAGCGGCATCGGTTTTTGAGAATTCCACAGCGGATGGCACATCACCGACCCGCGCACACTCCTTGCCCCACTTCGGACGTGGGGGCCCGTCCGCCCGCAGATTCGCCGGCGGCCGGGCGATTCCGGAGCGGGGGAGACGGCAACCCGCGCCCCTTGGGAGCGCGAGACACCCCGTTCGACTCGGGGGTTCCGGACGACAGGGGCTTGTGGCGCAGCTGGTAGCGCACCGGTTCGGCAGACCGGGGGTCGGCGGTTCGAATCCGCCCAGGTCCACCACGGACTGTGCACGGCGAATGCGGCGGGGCGACATCCGCCCGGCGGCTGGTCACCGCCCCGGAAGAAGCCCCGGGCAAGCCGCGTACGGACCGCCTGTCCCCGTAGCTCAGCGGATAGAGCACCGGATTACGGATCCGGGGGCCGGGAGTTCGAATCTCTCCGGGGACACGGAAGCAGCGATGCGGGTCGCGCCTCCAGGTGGGGACGGGACCCGTCCACCGGCCGGCTGGCGTGGGAGCGTCGCGGCCCGGAGGCGGGGCAGGAAACATCGCCGGCGCCCCGGTCGACCGCTGACCATGCCGCGGCTGGCAGGCTGCCCGGTTTGGCCCGCGAGGTGCGGGTTCGACTCCCGCTCGCGGCACCCCCGCCGTCGTAGCTCAGACCTGGTCAGAGCGCGGTCCTGGTACGACCGGGGCCACCGGTTCGAATCCGGTCGACGGCTCGCACGTGGCTGTAGCTCAGCAGGCAGAGCGTCGCCTTGCCAAGGCGAAGGTCCCGGGTTCGAGCCCCGGTAGCCACTCCACACCCACCATCGGCCACGAACCAGGAAGGAGACCTCGGTGGACGTGCTCGTGCTCAATGCCGACCCCGGCCCGCTGCACCGCGTCAACCTGCGCCACGCCGTGCGCAGGCTGGTCCGCCGGGTTGCCGAGGTTCACGGGAACCGACCCGGACCGGCTCATCGGCATCTGGCCGCTGCCGACCGTCGTACCCATCTGGGCCGCTTTGTGCCTGCGCTGAGGCTGGCCGGCGGGCCATCACCCCGCCGGCCGCGATGGGAGCTGATGTAACCCGGCAGCATGACCGGCTCTGACCCGGTCCGTGGAGGTTCGAATCCTCCGCTCCCAGCTCACCCGCCCTCGTAGCCCAACGGCAGAGGCACGACGTTGAGGACGTCGCCAGTGCGCGTTCGAATCGCGCTCCGGGTACGCACCGCACCACCCTCGGGCTCGTAGCTCATCTGGCAGAGCGCCGCTTTCGCACAGCGGAGGCAGCCGGTTCGATTCCGGCCGGGTCCACCAGGGGGAACATGGCCCTGATCAAGCCCTTCCAGCTCAACGGGAGAGCGCCCGCCTGTCCAGCGGGAGACCACCGGTTCGATCCCAGGCCGGGACACATGGCGCGGTGGACGTTCAAATCCATTTTCTTCACCTGTCCCGTCCGTGTAGCTCAGCGGGAGAGCGCCCCGCCCACACCGGGGAGATCCCAGGTTCGAACCCTGGCGCGGGCACTGGCCGACAGGCCGAAACTGTGGCTGTAGCTCAGCAGGTCAGAGCGCCGGGTCGTGGCCCCGGAGGTCGCCGGTTCGAACCCGGCCAGTCACCCGCACGCGCGTCGTGGACGGCGGCACGTCCAGCGGGACCGTCGCCCTCGCGGCAGACCTGGGTCGGCACCGGGGACGCGCACTGCCCTCGTAGCTCAGCGGACAGAGCACCGGATTCCGGATCCGGGGGCCGCTGGTTCGATTCCAGCCGGGGGCACGCCACGGTCGTATGCCCGAGTGGTCAGGGAACCGCCTGCAAAGCGGTGAACGCCGGTTCGAATCCGGCTACGGCCTCGCCCGATGTGCCATCCGCCGTGGAGCACCGTAGGCGAGCGTTGGCTGCTCGACCGCCCCTCATACCGGCGGTACGCCCGGTTCGACACCGGGGCCTGCGACCATGCCCCCGTAACTCGGTTGGATCAGAGCGTCCGATCCACCCGGGGTATCGGCGAACCCGAACCGCAGGCCGACCTTTCGGGGTCGCCGCGGGAGATGAGGGCGGGCCTGGCGGTGGACCGACCGGTGTTTGCGGTTGGCTATTGGAGTCCAGTGACAGCCGTTGTCGGGCCCAGGCAGAGGGGATCGGGCAACGGTTAGCGCGGACTGGAGTATGCACTCAGCCGATACTGCTTCGGTGGGTGGGCCTTCACCAGGTTGCTGAACCATCATCCGGGAGTTCCGGTCACCGAAAGTGAGCGCTAGTTTGTCCCCGCGAAGTGCCCTCACCCGCCTTTGCAATGCTTCCCTCCAGGCAACATGCACACCGCGTAACCATCGGTCTGACCCTGGAGGAACCCGGCAACGAGCATTCCCGCAGGTCGCGTCCGCGCGAGTGGTGTAAGAGACGGCCATCGCGGGATCCGGTTTGATGTTAGGCGGCGATCGGGTTCGGGTCGGCCTGCTGGGTGTCGTGTTGGTCGGTGTCGA
>NZ_JBTIXF010000083.1:0-23858 GCF_055793945.1 Plantactinospora sp. A48
CCCACCCCTCTTTAGCGACTACCCCCCCCCCCCCCCCCACCCCCCCCCCCCCTCGCCGTGGGGGGCTTTTCCGTTTTTTCCCCCCCCCCCCCCCCCCCCCCCCCCCCCACTCCCGGTCGACTGGTTCATCAGGTGGGACGCCAGCCGGCCGAGATCAGGGCCGCGCGGACCTGGGCGGCCACCTCGTCCGGCCGGCGTCGTACGTCGAACGCGGTGAACCGGAGTATCCGGTCGCCGGCGATCCAGACCTCGTTCTGTCGCCGTAGGTCGGCCGCCCACTGCGCCGCGTCCATGTGGTGCGCGCCGTCGACCTCGACGTGCAACCGCCACCGCCGCCAGTACGCGTCCAGATAGCGGGTCCGACCCCGTGCGTCGGTACGGCGCTCCTGAAGATCCGGGCGGGGCAGCCCGGAGCGCCGGCACAACCGGACGAAATCGATCTCCGACAGCGCCTCGGCGCCACCGGCGAGATCCGCGACCGTACTCAGCATGAGCCTCCGACGTCGTACCGTGGGCATCCGTTCGAGCACCGCGCGCAGCTCGTCGGGAGTGACCCGGCGCTGCTGGCAGCCGGCCGCCAGCAGCCGCTGGGCGTCGTCGTCGGTGCGTACCCACTGCGCCGCGTCCACCAGGGAACGGGCCATCGTCGTGCGGTCCGGCCGGCCCCGCTGCCGGTCCACGGCCGGCAGCGATCTGGTCCGCCGGACCCGCACGGCGGGCAGCTCGGCCGGCAACCGGCGCACGGACCGCGCGGCACCCCGGGCGTACGGAACCAGCACGTCGATGACGGCGTACCGCCATGAGCCGCGGAGGCCACCGGCGCGGGCCGCGGCGAGCCCGGCGAGCACAGCCTGGTCCCCGGCCGCCAGCACGGCGACCCAGAAGTGCTGCTCGGGACTCAACGGCCCGTCCCCGGCGACCAGGATGCCCCGGCACATCCGCCGCCACCGACCGGTCACCAGCCGATGCCGTACCGCCGCCGGGCTCAGCTCACCGACCGCCTGATCCCAGGTCAGCACGCCGGCCTGCTCGAACAGCAGCCAATCCAGCGGTTGGGCATCGTCGTGGGGCAGTCGCATCGCACGATGCAAGCGCGGCCGCTCCGGTACCGGTGTCCCGGGCCGGACAGCCCACCGCCCAACATCCCGACACAGTGACGTTGGCGACCGCACCCGGTTCGAGACGCTGGTGACGCACCCGGGGCGAGCCCGACGCGGCGACCGCAGGAACGACCACCACCGATGGTGGGTGATCGATCCCGCGATCGCCAGGCCGCTCAGGTTGTCGCTTGTCGCTTGTCGCCAAGCCGCTCAGGTTGCCGCTTCAAGCGCTCCGCCGTGGCGTCGACACCGGCCGCCTGGCGGCGGCGGTCGACGTGGTGATGACGCTGGACGTGGTGATGACGCTGGACGTGGGCGCCGGACGCCGCAGCAGCAGCACCGCGCACACCGCAGCGACGGCCACGGTCACGACACTCGCCACGGCTACCAGGACCGCCGCGCCCAGTCCAGCCAGGATCAGCGCCACGTCGCCGATCGCGACGAGCATCCAGAGGGCAACGCTCGGCTTGTTCGTCCGCCGTCGGAAACTCATGTCGTACCTCCTTCCGTCGTGGAAGAAGAGGTACCCGAATCAGCGGACGGTCATGCCTGGCCGGGTCAGGTGTGGCCAGGGTCGCCGGCCCCGGGTCAGTCCTTGCGGGCCGGCACGAAGCCCTTGGCGATGATGTTGTCGAAGTCCGACAGGTACCTGCCCCAGTCCTCGGCCCGGGTGTCCCAGCGCAGCGCGTACGCCTGGTCGTGGGCGGTGACGAAGCCACGGTTGCGGACATGAACCCGCACGCTGCCCTCGTTCTGCAACCACTCCCAGTCGGCGCAGGTCTTCCAGTAGTCGACCGCGTGGATGCCGCCGACCCGCTGGTAGCCGCTGATGCCGCCCCGTCGGCTCGCCTCCTGCGCCTTCCAGTCGGCCACCGGGTCGCCCTTGGGATGGCGGGTCTGGCCGATCAGCAGCAGCCGGGGTCCATTGGGCTCGCTGAAGACGACGTTGCCATAGCTGTCGGTATGCCTACGCCAGCCGTTCGGGACCGGGACCTTGAAACCGGTCGGGTCCGAGTACATGTGCCAACCTGCCGGCACGGTGAACCCGGTCGGGCTGGGCGTGGCGGTGGTCGTACCCGGTGCTGTCGACGGCGCGGCGGACGGAGAGTTACCGGCCGGCGGTGCGGACGCGGCCGTGCTGCCGGCCGCCGTCGGTCCGGCGGACGGTCCCCCGGTGCCCGGGTGCCGCCGGGTCTGGAACACGATCAGGCTCACCACCAGCGCCGCCACCAGCAGGAGCGCCAGCATCCAGCGTCCCCGACGACCGTCCGGTCGATCTCCGGGAGGCGGGACGGTGATGGACGCGCGACCGAGCGCCGGCACCCCGTCCACCCGCGTCGCGTCCGGCCGCGTACCGGCGAAGCCAGGCCGCGTACCTGCGGAATCCGGCCGGGTCGCGGTCCGCGCGTCGGCGGCGGCGACCTCCGTGGGTACGGCGGCGTCCCGGCCGCCGTGTCCGCTGGTCCGGACGCTGCTGGTGGGCCGGGCGGCGGCCGACTCGGCGGCGTCTGGCCCGGTACGGTCCGCCTCGGCGGCGTCCGGTCGATCGGCGGTCGTCCGCCGGACGGAGTCCGATCCGGCGTCGACGGTCGGCGCGTCATTCGCCGCGTCGACCACCGGAGCGTCGTCGGCCGCGTCGACCATGGGCGGGGCGGCGGAACCGGCCGCCGCCGTGCCCGTCGAACTGTCGGGCGTCGCCGCGTCTGCCGTCCCCGACCCGCCGGGCCGGTCCGCTGACGTGTCCGAGGCTGACGTGTCCGACGCGGCGGCCGGGCTCGCCGAAGCGTCCTGGTTGACCGGTCCACGCGGACCGCTCGAAGCGTCCGACTCGGTCGGGGCGTCCGCTCCGGTCGGATCTCCCGACGCAGCCGAGGTATCCGACCCAGCCGAGGTGTCCGCTCCAGCCGAGGTGTCCGTCCCGGACGACTCCGTCGTAGCGGCGACGCTCGCCCTGGTGGACGCCGCGGCACCGGGGTCCGCCTCGGCAGACGCGACCGTGGCCGGCTCCGACCCGGCACGCTCAGCTGCGGCGGAATCGGCTTCCGCGCCACTCGGCGCCGCCGTGACGGAGTCCGACCCGGCACGTTCGGCCGTGGACGCGCCCGGCTTGGCCGGACCGCCGCCCACGGTGGCGGGTCGCTCAACGCTGTCGGTAGTGGATCGCTTCCCGCTCTCGGCGGGCGCCGCCGGCGACGGAACCCGACCGGCCGACGGAGCCTTACCCGTCGTCGGTGCGGTGGTTCCCGGGGCGGCCGTCGCCTGCGCGCCACCGGCCGCAGCCGCGCCACCGGCCGCCGCCGCGCCGCCAGCCTGCCCGGCACCGGCCGCCGCGCCGCCGACCACAGCGGCGCCACCGACCGCCGCCGCGCCACGGGCCGGAGCCGGCCCGCCGGACGATCTCGGCGGCGTGGCCCGGCCCAACCGGTCGGAACCCTGACGCGGAGCCGGCGGTACGTCCGACCGCCCCTCCCGGGGACCGTTCGGGCCCAGCCGGCGCGCACCGTCGCGCAGGGACAATCCACCGGCCCGCGCCCGGCGGTGCAGGATCCGCCGCAACTGCCGCTCCGCCTCGTCCGCCGTCATCCGCTGCTCGGGTTCCTTGCGCAGCAGACCGGCCAGCACGCCCTTCAGCGGGCCGGCGTTCTTCGGCGCGGGCACCGGTTCGGTGGCCAGCGCGGCCAGCGTGCCGATCGCGGACGGGCGGGCGAACGGCGACTGGCCCTCGACACAGGCGTAGATCATCGCGCCCAGCGACCACAGGTCGGCCCGCGGTCCCGCCGTGCCCTCCTTGGCGCGTTCCGGCGCGATGTACGCCGGCGAGCCGAGCACCAGACCGGTGCGGGTGACCGTGGGGTCGCCCGGCAGGGTGGCCAGGCCGAAGTCGGTGAGCACCACCCGACCGTCATCGCCGAGCAGCACGTTGCCGGGTTTGACGTCCCGGTGCATGACGCCGGACCGGTGCGCCGCCTGCAACGCGCCCAGCACGCCCAGCCCGATCTCGGCGGCCCGGTACGGGTCCACCGGCCCGTCCTTGCTGAGCACGTCATGCAGCGACCGGGAGGGGACGTACTCCATCACGATCCACGGATCACCATCGGTGCGCAGCACGTCGAAGACCCGAACCACGTTCACATGGTTGAGCCGGGCGATCGCGCGCGCCTCCCGCAGCGACCGCTCCCGCATCTCGCGCCGCTCGTCGTCGGTCAGGCCCGGCGGAGGCACGAGTTCCTTGATGGCCACTTCGCGGTGCAGCACCTCGTCAAGGGCCTTCCAGACGCGCCCCATGCCGCCCTGACCGAGCGGCTCGATGAGCCGATACCGGTCAGCGACGAGACGAGGAAGCGCGTTGGACATCCCGAGGACGGTACCCGGCCGGATCGGGCGTCACACCAGCGGCACGCCACTATGCGACAGGTGGCGCACGCCACGTCGTACCCTCGTTGCATGGCAGACGACGAACCGCTGTTCCGGGTGGTCCGGGGCACCCCGACCCCCGCGGAACTGGCCGCTCTGGTGGGCGTGCTGGTCATCCGCGCCCGGCCCGGCGCGGCCGGCCGGTCCGTCGTACCGTCGCACTGGGCCCGAAGCGCGCGGCCCGGCGCGGCGACGCCGGCCCGGCCCTGCCCCGGCGCCTGGCGGCTCTCGGCGCTGCCCCACTGACCAACGGTCCGCGAATCCCACCCGCGCGGTCTGCCCCGGACGGCCCACACGCACTAATCTCACTGTGAGAAAGGACGCCGTCACACTCGCGGGAGGTACCGTGAAGCCGCCGGAGCAGGGCTCAGGACCCACCTGGCTGCGCGACTACCAGGCGATCGAGGCCGATATCGACCGACTCGCCGACCTGGCCGCCGCCCTCGACGCCGAGGTCCACCGCAACTACATCCCGCACCTGACAGCCATCGACGACGACCTGACGGTGGAACTGCCGGCGCCGCCGGTCGACTTCCCCGAACTGTGCTCCTTCCTGGACACTCACCGCACGGCCCAGATCAACACCGCCAACAACGCCTACGCCTTCCGGGATGCCACCGGCGGGTTCGCGCTCGCCGCCGCCGAGGTCAGCCGCCGGTACGCCGACACCGACGCCTTCGCCGCGGCCCGGGTCTCCGACGTCCGCTCCGCGCTCGACGCCACGGCCGTGTCCCGGTTACCGATCACCACGGACCGGATCGATGACTGAACGGAACCCGGACGGCGGGTACGCCGGGATCACCGACTGGACCGGCCGGGACGTACCCGCGATGTGGCGGATGCTGGCCGACCAGCGCACTGACGCGCACTGGCGCCAGGTGAACGGCTGGCGCAAGACGTACCAGTTGGCCGAGGCCCACCTGGCCCGACTGCGCGGCTATCGCGCCGAACTGGCCCGGTCCTGGCCGCCGGACCGGAACGCCGCCGCGCGGGCCTATCTCGACCGACTTGACCAGCTGATCAGCAGCGTGGCGGAAACGCACGAGGTGGCCAGCGCCAACTACACCACCGTCGCGGCGGCCACCGGCGCCATCGACGCCGCCCGCGCCGACCTGGCGAAAATCCATTCCGAGTACGCGGCGAAGCAGCAGATCCGGGACCGCTTCGAACAGCAGTCCGCCGCGCTCGCCTCGGCCGGGTACCAACCGTGGCGGAAGCCGCCGGTCAGCGACGCCGAGTTGGAGGAGCTGAACGTACGCGGTCGCGCCGTACTGGCCGGGCTGAGCAACGAACTCGTCCAAGCCCAAGCCCAGATCCGCCAACCAACGCCCTATGTACGGCCGCCCACCAATGATCGGAGTGACTCCGATATTTACGGCACCAGTGGCCCCCCACCGCTCCCATCGATTGTGCCGGTGCCGAGTGGCGGTAGCAGTGCCTCGACAAGCAGCGGCAACAGATTGGGACGTACCCCTGCGGTGGGTCACTTCAGCCCGGCCCTCGCCGAGCCAGCATCTGGCCCGGTGCTTAATGGAATAGGCACACCGACGCCGGATGCACCAGTCATCCCAGCTCCGGACGTGTCGCCCGTGGGGCCGCACCCCAGCAGGATCATCGCCGCGCTGGACGGCGGCCCGCAGGTTCCCCCGCTGAGTGGCCTGCCGGCCGTCTCGGGCCGAACCGAGCCTGGGGCGCCGACGCCGCCGTCCAGTCGGACGCCACTACCAGGTGAAGCCGAGGGCGTGTCCCGGCCGGCGACCCAACCCCTGGCACGGGCCCTTCCGCCCGGTGGAGTCATCGGCGGCGCTCCACCAGCCCTCGGCCACATGACTCCGAGCACGCAAACTCGGCGGATCAATCCGGTTGGCGGAATGCTCTCGGGCGGTGGCGCGGGCACGACACCGGCCGGTCGCGCTGGAAGCCGGCCACTCGGCCCCGTCAGCCGTCCGGTCTTCTCCGGACTGCCCGAAGCGCTCTCCGCCAGCTGGCCCGGGTATCCCGCTTCGACCCCAGCAAATCGAGCCGACCCGGCTTGGGAGCCCGACCGTTCCTGGAAGACCAATCCAGGGGTACCACCGGTGATGCTGCCACCGGCCGAACCCGGCCCAATCGACCCGGGACCGGCCATCGGCCTCGACCGGTGAGAGACTTTCCCGGACGGGCGTTGGCCGGTTTCTGCGCGGCGGCACTCGCGGCGCCGACCATCTTGGCCCCGGGGGCCGACCGGATCCGGGCCGATCAGTGGCACCTGCGTTACCTGCATGTGGCCGAGGCGCACCGGTTCAACCGTGGCGCCGGAGTCACGGTCGCGGTCATCGACTCTGGCGTGGATCCCCATCCGGATCTACGCGAGAATCTGTTGCCGGGAAAGGACACCTTCCCGGGCGGCACCGGTGACGGTCGACGGGATGCCGACGGCCACGGCACGGGTATGGCTGGCCTGATCGCAGCCCACAGTCAAGGTGACACTTCGGGAGCACTAGGTATAGCACCTCGTTGCACAATCCTGCCTATCCGATATGCGCTTCATCCTCAAGACAGACAGGGGGACGCCAAGGAAGCGGCTGATTCAATCGGGGAAGGAATTGAGTGGGCGGTCTTCCATGGGGCGAGGGTAATCAGCATGTCGTTCGGCGGAGGATCATCCGAACGAGAGGTTCGAGCCCTCAAGTCAGCGCTTGATGCTGATGTCGTCTTGGTGGCCGCCGCAGGTAACCGACCGGAAAACTTAGGAATTAATCTTCCAGCCGCGTTGAACGGCGTTGTGGCAGTTGGCGCTACGGACCGGGACGGGAAGCGGGCTCCGATCTCGGTGACGGGGCCGCAGCTCACCCTTGTCGCCCCGGGAGTGGACATTTACAGCACCAGCCTCGACGGGAAGTATCGCAAGGGAACCGGCACCTCGGACGCGACCGCCATCGTGGCGGGGGCGGCGGCGCTGGTGCGGAGCCGCTTTCCGGACCTGTCCGCGGCTGAGGTCGTACATCGGCTCACCGCGACCGCCACCGACAAGGGACCGCCGGGTCGGGACGACGAGTACGGCTACGGCGAGCTCAACCTGGTCGCGGCGCTCACCGCTGACGTACCGCCGCTGTCACCGAGCCCGGTGACGACCGGTGGTGGCCCGACGGAGCCGGCGTCCGGTGGGCCGACGGCGGAGGCCGCGCCGCCCGCCGGGCATGGCGTGGCCACGGCCGTCGCGGTTGGGGTGGCCGGGGCGCTCGCCGTGGTGGTCGCGGCGGTGTTGGCGGTGCCGCACCTGCGCCGCTACCGCCGGAGGCGGGCATCGCCGTCACAGGATGGTTAATAAGGGGCCCTTCCTATACAAAAGGCGATAACAAGGTGCCCTTCCTTGCAACCGGTATCGTGGGCCGGTGCCGAACGCCAATCCCCTACGCTTCGTTCTCGCCTCCGCCAGCCCGGCCCGACGGAAGCTGCTGCTGTCCGCCGGTATCGAGCCATACGTACTGGTCAGCGGCGTGGACGAGTCACTGGTGACCGCCGCCCAAGCCGACGATCTCTGTCTCCAACTGGCCCGGCTCAAGGCCGAAGCCGTCGTCCGGCGGGTGCTCTCCGGCCTCGGGTCGCCGGAGACGGCGCCGGCCGTCGTCGGCTGGCAGGGCGCGGAAACACCGCACCGGGCCGGCGGCTTCCCCGACCAGAACGGCGGGTTGCCCGGTGGGACGGATCTTCGGTACCGGACGCTCGTGCTGGGTTGTGATTCGGTGCTGGCCTTCGACGGGCAGATCCTGGGCAAGCCGGCCGAC
The DNA here is from genome assembly GCF_055793945.1 of Plantactinospora sp. A48. NCBI lineage: Bacteria > Bacillati > Actinomycetota > Actinomycetes > Micromonosporales > Micromonosporaceae > Plantactinospora > Plantactinospora sp. A48. The sequence continues at coordinate 8,282 of NZ_JBTIXF010000083.1, forward strand.
CCGGCGGAGGCGGTCCGGCGCTGGTCGGCGATGCGGGGCCGCAGTGGCGTGCTCTACACGGGCCACTGTCTGATCGACCCGGCCGGCGCTCGGGCCGAGGCGGTGGCCGCGACCACCGTCCAGTTCGCGAACCTGGACGACGCCGAGATCGCCGCGTACGTCGCGACCGGGGAGCCGCTCGCCGTGGCCGGCGCGTTCACGATCGACGGCCTGGGTGGGCCGTTCGTCGAGCGGATCGACGGCGACCACGGCACGGTGGTTGGCCTGTCTCTGCCGCTGCTCCGCGCGCTCCTGGCGGATCTCGGCGTCCGGATCACCGATTTGTGGGCCGGGCAGGCCACCAGCAGCGCATAGAGTGACCGGTCATGAGCACGCGATCGGTGACGATAACGGATGACCTGCACGCCTATCTGATCTCGCACGGCACTCCGCCGGACGAGGTGGCCAGCGACCTGTACGCGGAGACCCGCGCGCTGCTGCCGGAAAATGCCGACATGCAGGTCGCCCCGGAGCAGGGGACGCTGCTCACCTTCCTGACCCGGTTGCTCGGCGTCCGGACCGCGGTCGAGGTCGGCACCTTCACCGGTACGTCGGCGCTGGCTATCGCCCGGGGACTGCCCGAGGGCGGGCGGCTGATCTGCTGCGACGTCTCCGAGGAGTACACCTCGATCGCCCGGCGGTACTGGGCGCGGGCCGGCGTCGAGGACCGGATCGACCTGCGGATCGCCCCGGCGGCCGAGACGCTGCGCGCACTGCCCACGGAGCCGCACGTGGACCTGGCCTTCATCGACGCCGACAAGACCAGCTATCCGACGTACTGGGCCGAGTTGGTGCCGCGGATGCGACCCGGCGGGGTGATCGCGGTGGACAACGTGTTCCGCGGTGGTCGGGTGTTGGCGCCGGTGGACGAGTCGGACCGGGTGATGGTCGAGTTCAACGACATGGTGGCTCGGGACAACCGGGTCGACGTGGTGATGCTGCCGGTCTCCGACGGGATGACCCTGGCCCGCCGCCGCTGACCGGCACCCGTCGATCCAGGGCTTCGCCGCACGGAACCTGCGGCTAGGTCCGTCGGCTGAGCCCGGGCTCGACGGAGCGGGGGGCACGGGGTGCGGGTGCCGGCGCGGCGGCGGGCAGGGCCCGGCGCAGCCGTACGGCGAGCAGCGCCGCCACCGCGATGAAGGCGGGCAGCAGCAGGAAGGCCAGGTGCGGACCGACGCCGTCGGCCACCCAGCCGAGCGCCACGGGCGCGATCCCGAAGCCCACCCCCATGGAGTACGACGAGAAGCCGGCCGCCCGATCCGCCTGCTCCCCCGCCGTACCCAGTGCGATCGAGACCGCCAGCGGATAGTGCAGCGCGTTTCCCACGCCGAGAACGAACAGCCCGGCGACGGCCGGGACCGGCGACGACGCGACCCAGAAGAGGACGAAGCCGAGGAACGACACGGCGAGCGCGACGAGCAGCAGTGGCACCGGGGCGATCCGCAGGGCGATCCGGCCGCCGACGAGCCGGCCCAGGAACATGCCTCCGACGATCGCGGACAGCGCGGCCGAGGCGCCGCCCGTGGTCATCCCTGCGGAGGTACGCAGTGCCAGGGCCGCCCACAGCGACAGGCACACCTCGATGGAGCCGGTGACCGACATGAGCGCCCAGGCGATCCAGTACGCCCGGGGCAGCCGGGTTGTCCTGGCCAGCCGACCCGGCCGGCGCCCGTCCGCACCGGGCACCGGGCCGGGACGAGGGGTCAGAAGGGAGCGGTTGGGGGCGGCGATCAGGGCGATCAGCGCGGTCAAGGTGATCAGTGCGACCTCGACGGCGAGGGCGGGCCGCCATCCGTGGCCGGCGCCGACCGTCAGCCCGACGACCAGCGGGGCCAGGATGCCCATTCCGGCGCAGGCCGCGTTCGCCTCGCTGATCGCGGCCGGTGCGGCGGGCCCGTGCCGGTCGGACAGGATGGCGTTCACGCCGCTGACCACGAGCATCCCGAACCCGGCGATGACCGCGACCGCTGCCAGGGTGCCGGGCAGGGGCAGCAGCGCGCACAGCGCCGCCACCCCGGCGGCCACGCCGGCCAGTCCCGACCAGACGGCGGCGGGTCGGCCGATCCGGCGGGCCACGGGTGGAAAGAGGGCCCCGCCGGCCAGCGAGCCGACCGCGATCGCGGTGCTGTGCAGACCGGCCACGGCGGCCGTGGTGTGCTGTTCGTCGCGCAACAGTGGAACGACCGGCCCGAACCCGTAGAGGAAGAATCCCCAGACGCCGAGTTGGGCGTAGCTCAGCCAGGTGGTCCGGTCATGTACGAGGCGGGGCACGGCCCTTACGCTACAAGCGTCCGGAACGTACCCCGCCGGGGGTGAGAGGCAGGTCTCCGGCGCCGCCGCAGGTCAGCGCGGGCCGGAAGCCGGCGCAGACCTGGAGCCGGCGCAGGCCGGAAGCCGGCGCGGGCCGGGAGGTCAGCGCGGGTCGAGGGTCAGCGGACGCTGCGGGCGAACTCGCGGGACGCCCAGATCACCGCGAGGACGGCGATCACCCCGACGACCGTGAGGCCCTGCCAGACGGAGTCGTCGCCGATGTTCCCGGCGAACAGCGCGCGGGCGCCGTCGACCGCCCAGGAGAACGGGTTCCAGTCGGCGACCCGGCGCAGCCAACTCGGCGCGAACGCCAGCGGCAGCAGGATGCCGGACAGCAGCAGCACCGGCTGGGCCACCGTGTTCATCAACGGAGCCAGGGCGTCCTCGCTCTTCACCCGCAGCGCCACGCCGTAGGACAGCGTGGAGGTCATCAGCGCGATCAGGGCCAGCAGCAGGTAGGCCAGCAGCAGGTTGCCGATCTGCACCCGCAGCCCGAAGGCCAGCGCCAGCAACGTGATGATCACCGCCTGGGAGAGCAGCGAGACGACGTCCCGCATCGAACGGCCGAGCAGCAGGGCGAACCTGCTGACCGGGGTGACCCGGGACCGTTCGATGACCCCGGCGCGCAGCTCGGCGATCAGACCGAAGCCCTGGAACAGACCGCCGAAGATCGCCAGCAGCACCAGCAGGCCGGGCACGAAGATGCGGTACGTCTCGGCGTTGGTGGTGGCGCCCAGCGGCGCGAGGGCCGGCTTCAGCAGCGGGGCGAACAGCAGCAGGTACATCACCGGCTGGAAGATGCCGACAAAGATCCAGACGGGGTTGCGGAGCAGCAGCATGAGCTGCCGCTGGAAGATCAGCCAGGTGTCGCGGGCCAGTTTCATCTCGTCGCCTCTCAGCTTTCCCGCAGGGAGCGGCCGGTCTTGGTGAGGAACACGTCGTCCAGGCTGGGCCGGTGCAGGCCGATGGTCCGCAGGGTGATGCCGGCGCCGTCCAGGACGCGCAGGATCTGCGGGATGGCGACGGCGCCGTCCTGGACGAACAGCCGCAGGCCACCGTCCTCGGGGGTTTCCAGCTTCATGACGTACGGCTGGGTGTCCAGCACCTCGGCGGCGCGGGCGGCCGGGCCGTCGATGCCGACCGAGACGATGTCGCCGGAGATCTCCCGCTTCAGCTCGGCGGGCGTGCCCTCCGCGACGATCTCGCCGTTGTCCATGATCGCGATACGGTCGCAGAGCGCGTCGGCCTCGTCCAGGTAGTGCGTGGTGATGAAGACGGTCATGCCCTCGGACCGCAGGCGGCGGATCTCGTCCCACATGTGTGCCCGGCTCTGCGGGTCGAGCCCGGTGGTGGGCTCGTCGAGGAAGACGACCTTGGGTTCGTGGATGATGCCGAGCGCGATGTCCACCCGTCGGCGCTGACCGCCCGAGTACGTCTTGCACTCGCGGTCGGCGTATTCGGTGAGCTGGAACGCGGCCAGCGCCTCGGTCGTCCGGCGCCGCGCCTCGGCCTTGCTCAGCCCGTAGAGCCGGGCTTGTAGCACCAGCTCGTCGCGGGCGGTGGAACCGTCCCAGGTGCTGCCGCCCTGCGCCACGTACCCGATCCGGCGGCGCACCTCGGCGGGTTCGGTCCGCAGGTTCGCACCGGCGATGGTCGCCGTCCCGCCGTCCGGCTCGATGAGGGTGGCCAGCATCCGCAGCGTGGTGGTCTTGCCCGCGCCGTTCGGCCCGAGGAACCCGAAGATCTCCCCCGCCTCGACGCGCAGGTCGACGCCGCGCACGGCGTCCACCGTCTTCTTCTCCCTGCCCTGCCGGGAGCGGAACGACTTCCGCAACCCCGCCGTCTCGATCATCTCTGCTCCTGGTTGGCCGGGCCGGACGCCACCGACCCCCCGTGCGGCCGGCGGCGTCCCGGCCGCTTCTCCCCCGGGGCCACGCCAGTGGGCGCCCACCCCAACGCTTTCGGGAGCAGGCTAACGCGATATAACTTTTTTGGTCAAGCTTGATTATTACGTGTCCTTGCCATCCGCCTCGCCGCCGGACGCCTGCCGCTCGTCGACCTCCGCCCGCCACCGGTCCCAGCCCTGTCCCCGGGGGAGATCGGCGGGCAGGTACGACGCCCCGCCCTCGATCCGGTCGGCGATCCGCTCGCACCAGGCGGCCTCGGCCTCACCGCGCGCGATCCACAGCTCCATCATCCAGGTGACATTCGTGGGCTTCGATTTAATCCAGAACGAGTCCACGGCCGCCTGCACCGAGGCGGCGCTGGCGGCCAGCAGCCGGGCCCGGTTGCGCAGCGCGGCCACCGCCTCCTCCCGGGGCAGCGCGGGCAGGAACGAGAAGGCCGCCATGAACGGGTCCACCGGCTGACGGAGTTCCCACCACAGATCACGCAGCATCCCCTCGAAGGCGTCCCGGCCCTTGTCGGTGATCTCGTACGTGGTCCGCGCGGGCCGGGCACCCACCTGCTCGGTGGTCACCTCCCGCAGCAGCTCCTCCTCGGTCATCTTGCGCAGCGCGTGATAGATCGAGCCCGGTTGCACGTTGGCCCACTTGTCGGCGTTCCAGCTCAGCAGCTCACGACGGACGTCGTAGCCGTGCACCGGCTGCATCCAGGAGACCAGGCCGAGGATCATCATTCGGGTAGGCGACACGGGACAAGCGTAATAGCCAAGTTTGACTATGTCAGATCCCACACCCGAGCGATCGTTAAGTTGATCAACGTGGCCGATAAACTCCCGGGCGGTAACCTCCGGTTCAACGGAGCCGACCCCGGGCCCACGAAGCCGCGGCTCCGCCGCCGATCCGTCGAGCCTCGCTGGAAGGAACCGCCGTGCGCAAGGTACTCATCGCCAACCGGGGCGAGATCGCCGTACGGGTGATCCGCGCGTGTCGTGACGCCGGGCTGGGGAGCGTCGCCGTCTACGCCGACTCCGACCGCGACGCCCTGCACGCCACCCTCGCCGACGAGGCGTACGCGCTGGGTGGTGACACGGCCACCGAGACGTACCTGCGGATCGACAAGCTGATCGAGGTGGCGGACCGGGCCGGCGCGGACGCCGTACACCCCGGTTACGGCTTCCTGTCCGAGAACGCGGACTTCGCCCAGGCGGTGCTCGACGCGGGACTCACCTGGATCGGCCCCACCCCGCAGGCCATCCGCGACCTCGGTGACAAGGTCACCGCCCGGCACCTCGCGCAGCGGGCCGGGGCACCGCTGGTGCCCGGCACCCCCGACCCGGTGGGCGGCCCGGACGAGGTGATCGCGTTCGCGGTCGACCACGGGTTGCCGGTGGCCATCAAGGCGGCGTTCGGCGGCGGCGGTCGCGGCCTCAAGGTGGCCCGGACCATGGACGAGATCCCCGCCCTGTTCGAGTCGGCCACCCGGGAGGCGGTGGCCGCGTTCGGCCGGGGCGAATGCTTCGTCGAGCGTTACCTGGACCAGCCGCGCCACGTCGAGGCCCAGGTGCTGGCCGACCAGCACGGCAACGTGATCGTGGTCGGTACCCGGGACTGCTCGTTGCAACGCCGGCACCAGAAGCTGGTCGAGGAGGCACCCGCGCCCTTCCTCACCACCGAGCAACGCGCCCAGATCCACGCCAGCGCCAAGGCGATCTGCCGGGAGGCCGGCTACCACGGCGCCGGGACCGTCGAGTACCTGGTGGGCGCCGACGGCACGATCTCGTTCCTGGAGGTCAACACCCGGCTCCAGGTCGAGCACCCGGTGACCGAGGAGACCGCCGGCATCGACCTGGTCCGGGAGCAGTTCCGGATCGCCGACGGCGAGAAACTGCGGCTCGCCGAGGATCCGACGCCGCGCGGACACGCCATCGAGTTCCGGATCAACGGTGAGGACCCGGGCCGGAACTTCCTGCCGGCCCCCGGCACCGTGACGGCGCTGCGGCTGCCCACCGGGCCCGGCGTGCGGGTGGACACCGGCATCCGCGCCGGCGACGTGATCGGCGGAAACTTCGACTCGCTGCTGGCCAAGGTGATCATCACGGGTGAGACCCGTACCGAGGCGATCGAGCGGGCCCGGCGGGCACTGGACGAGATGGTCGTCGAGGGAATGGCCACCGCCCTGCCGTTCCACCGCCTGGTGGTCCGCGACCCGGCGTTCACCGCCGAGCCGTTCACCGTCCACACCCGGTGGATCGAGACCGGGTTCGACAACACCGTGCCGCCGTTCACCACCCCGGCCGGTGCCGGCGAGCCGCCGGCGGACCGCGAGACCGTCGTGGTCGAGGTGGGCGGCAAGCGGCTGGAGGTCAGCCTCCCCGCCGGCCTCGGCGCCCGTACGGCCACCCGGGCGACCGCCGGTCGCCGACCGGCCCGGCGCGGTGGCGACGCCAAGGCCGGTACGGCGCCCGGCGGCGACGCGCTCACCTCGCCCATGCAGGGCACCATCGTGAAGATCGCCGTCGCGGACGGGGACACCGTGGCCGAGGGCGACCTGGTGGTGGTGCTGGAGGCCATGAAGATGGAGCAGCCGTTGCACGCCCACAAGGGTGGCGTGGTGCGCGGCCTCACCGCCGAGGTCGGCGCGGTCATCCCGGCCGGCGCCGTCATCTGCACCCTCGCCTAGCTTGAAAGGAAGGGCCCCTTGTTATCGCTTTTTGTATAACAAGGGGCCCTTCCCAACGCCCCACGACCGGCGCGCCCAACGCGCCGCAGCCGGTGCGTCAACCCGCCCACCGCGCTCAGCGGAGGAACTCGGCGGCGGTGGACCGGACCGCCTCGGTGAGCGTGCGCAGGGCCGCCGAGTCCAACCCCCAGTGCTGCCAGTGGAGCGGCACGTCGATCCAGCGGCCGGCGCCGATGTCGACGCACCGCCCGGCGGCGATCTCGACCCGCGCCGTTTCCTCGGGCACCATGCCCCAGCCGAGCCCGAGCCGGACCGCCTCGGCGAAACCGGAGACCGACGGGATGTAGTGGACCGGCGGTTCCGACCGGCGGCGGGTGACCAGCCGCAGGAACCGGTGCTGGAGCCCGTCCCGGCGGTCGAAGACCACCATGGGCGCCGTACCCAGCCCGGCCGCGAGCCCGGCGCCGAGATACCGGTCGGCCAGACCGGGTGTGGCCAGCGCGAGGTAGCGCATGGCACCGAGCCGGTACGACCGGCAGCCCTGGACGGGTTCCCGCTCCACGGTGACCCCCGCCATCACCGAGCCGTCCCGCAGCAGCGCCGCGGTGTGCTCCTGGTCCTCCCGGCGCAGGTCGAAGCAGACCGTTGGGTCCGCGGGCATCCGGGCCAGGGCGGCGGGAAACCAGGTCGCCAGCGAGTCGGCGTTGACCACCACCGTCATCCGGGTACGGCCCGCGCCGCCGGGCAGCGGCGCCCGCGCCGCGTCCAGCGCCTCCCGCTCCAGCAGCGCCAACTGGCCGGCGAGCCGCAGCAGTGGCTGGCCGGCCTCGGTGACCCCGCCGGGGCGGGTACGCCGGACCAGGACCTGCCCCACGTTCCGCTCCAGCGCCTTGATCCGCTGGCTGACCGCCGACGGCGTGACCCGCAGGGTCCGGGCCGCCGCCTCGAAGCCGCCCTCGGTCACCACCGCGGCCAGGGTACGCAACTGGACGGAGTCAATCATCAGCTCAGCTTAAGGAGCTGAAGAATCATTAGTTGGATTGCGGTGGTCGGTTGGCCGTACCGTTTCGGCGTGTTCCTCTCCGCGCTGGCCGGCTTCGCGTTCTCGCTCGCGCTGATCGTCGCGATCGGCGCGCAGAACGCCTTCGTGCTCCGCCAGGGGTTGCGCCGGGAACACGTGCTGCCGGTGGTGCTCACCTGCGCGCTCTCCGACGCCCTGCTGATCGCCGTCGGCATCGCCGGGCTCGGGTCGCTGCTGGTCGACCGGCCGGCGCTGGTGGGCGCGCTGCGCTGGGCCGGCGCGGCGTTCCTGCTCGGGTACGCGGTCCTGGCGGCCCGCCGCGCGCTGCGCCCGGGCGCGCTCACCCCGGTCGCCCGGCCGGCCGCCGCGCTCCCGGCGACGCTCCTGACCTGCCTCGCCCTGACCTATCTCAACCCGCACGTGTATCTGGACACGGTGCTGCTGCTGGGCACGGTGGCGCAGCGGCACCGGGATCCGTGGCTGTTCGGGCTCGGCGCCACGCTGGCCAGCGCGGTCTGGTTCACCGCGCTCGGCGCCGGGGCGTACCGGCTCGGATCGGTGTTGGCCCGGCCGGCGGCCTGGCGGTTGCTGGACGGCACGGTCGCCCTCGTGATGGCCGGGATGAGCGTGTCGCTGGTCACGGTCTGACCCGTACGCCGGGGTTTTCCACAGCCACCGCCCACACTCGGCGACGGTCCCGGGAATGATGGCCGGGTGCGGTTTCTCTCCGGCGCGGCACCCGCGCACGACCTGACCTACAGCGACGTCTTCATGGCACCGGCCCGGTCCGACATCGGCTCGCGGCTGGATGTCGACCTGACCACCTCCGACGGGACCGGCACCACCATTCCGCTCGTGGTGGCCAACATGACCGCGGTGGCCGGGCGGCGGATGGCCGAGACGGCCGCCCGGCGCGGCGCGCTCACCGTGCTGCCCCAGGACATCCCGATCGACGTGGTCACCGAGGTGATCTCCTGGGTCAAGCAACGGCATCTGATCCACGACACGGCCATCACGCTCGGCCCGACGGACACCGTGGGGGACGCCATCCACCTGCTGCCCAAGCGGTCCCACGGCGCGATCGTGGTGATCGACGACGAGGGCCGGCCGCTGGGGGTGGTCACCGAGGCGGACACCGAGGACCAGGACCGGTTCACCCAGCTGCGGAACGTGATGTCGACCGAGCTGCACACCGTACCGGCCGAGGCCGATCCCCGTACCGGCTTCGAGCTGCTCTCCGCCGGCCGGCGGCGGCTGGCGCCGGTGGTGGACGACGCCGGGCGGCTCGTCGGGGTGCTCACCCGGCAGGGCGCGCTGCGCGCCACCCTCTACCGTCCCGCCCTGGACGACGCCGGGCGGCTGCGGGTGGCCGCCGCGATCGGGATCAACGGCGACGTCGCGGGCCGGGCGGCGGCGCTGTTCGCCGCCGGCGTCGACACGCTGGTGGTGGACACCGCGCACGGGCACCAGGAACGGATGCTCGCGGCGCTGCGGGCGGTGCGCAGGCTCGACCCGCCGGTCCCGGTCGCGGCCGGCAACGTGGTCACCGCCGACGGGGTACGCGACCTGGTCTCGGCCGGTGCCGACATCATCAAGGTCGGCGTCGGACCGGGTGCCATGTGTACGACCCGGATGATGACCGGGGTGGGCCGGCCACAGTTCTCGGCGGTGCTGGAGTGCGCGGCCGAGGCGGACCGGCTGGGTCGGCACGTCTGGGCCGACGGCGGGGTCCGGCACCCCCGGGACGTGGCCCTGGCCCTGGCCGCCGGCGCGTCCAACGTGATGATCGGCTCCTGGTTCGCCGGCACCTACGAGTCCCCCGGTGACCTGTACGTGGACCCGGACGGCCGGCGGTACAAGGAGAGCTTCGGGATGGCCTCGGCCCGCGCGGTGAGCGCCCGGACGGCCGACGACAGCGCGTTCGACCGGGCCCGCAAGGCGGTCTTCGAGGAGGGCATCTCGTCGGCCCGGATGCATCTCGACCCGACCCGCCCGGGGGTGGAGGACCTGATCGACGAGATCGTCGCGGGTGTCCGCAGTGCCTGCGCGTACGCGGGTGCCGCGAGCCTCGCGGAGTTCCGGGACCGGGCCCTGATCGGGGTGCAGAGCGCCGCCGGCTACACCGAGGGGATGCCGTTGCCGGCGAGCTGGTGAGACCCGTCCGCGCGAAAATGGCCTTGCACCTGCCGCTGTGTGAGGTCATAGCGTTGCCGGCGTGACGAGCGAATCGGGTCCCGGGCCCGGCGGCGGGTCCGGGTGGCGGATCGGCCAGTTGGCCGAGGCCACCGGGGTGAGTGTGCGCAGCCTGCGTCACTACGACGAGATCGGGCTGCTGGTGCCGTCCGGTCGTGATCCGGCCGGGCACCGCCGGTACACCGCGACCGAGGTGAACCGGCTGTACCGGGTCCTCGCGCTGCGGGACTTCGGCCTTTCGCTGGCCGAGGTCCGCCGGCTGCTCGACGGGGCCGAGGGCGACCCTCGGGAGTTGTTCCGGCGGCAACTGGCGCAGGTCGACGAGCGGATCAACAGGGCGCTGCGACTTCGGCAGAGCCTGCTCGGGGTGATGTCCGCACTGAACCACTCCGCCGCTCCGTCGGTACGGCAGCTCCTCGACCTCATCGAAGGGATGATCACCATGCGTCGACCCCTCACTCCCGAGCAGCTCGACCGGATGGTGGCCGAGCGGCGGCGGGCGACCGAGCGGCTCACTCCGGAGCAGCGCGCCGAGTTGGCCGAGACCCGGCGGCGTTGGATGGCCCGGATGAGCGAGGAGGAGCTGGCTGCCGCGCAGCGGGCTCGGGCCGCGCTGCTGCCGCCGGGCTGGCGGCCCGCCGAACCGGACGCCGGGCCGGAGTCGGGGCCGCAGCCGAATCCGGGTCCACAGTCAGGAAATCAGTTTGGTCCCTAACCATTAGGGGGCTAACATGTTGCCCGTGCGGCTCGTGACGCTCGACGACATCCCGCTGGGTCGACTGATCCACATCGCGGCCCGGATCCTCGACCAACGCTGGAGTACCTACCTGGCCGAACGGCACGGTCTGACCCCGGCCGGGATGATGGTGCTCTTCACCCTCGCCCGTTCGGACGAGCTGACCCATCGGGATCTCGCCGAGCGGTGCTTCGTACGGCCCGCGACGCTCACCGGCATCGTGGACACGCTGGACCGGGCCGGTCTGGTGGAGCGGCACCGGGACCCCGCCGACCGACGGACGGTGCGCCTGGTGCTGACCGACGACGGTCGACGACACGCCGAGGACCTGTTCGAAATGGTCCACCAGCGCCGGCCGCTCACCTCGGTCGACGCGGACCCGGCCAACGCGGCGGTGATCCGCCAATTCCTACTTGAACTCATCCGCACCATGTCCGACGGGGAGGATGGCAGGTTGTCCCAGGAAAACCAACAAACCAACCAGGAACGGGGACCCGGAGGCGGCCCATGCTGATCCAAGTGCTGCGCGGCTATCTGCGGCCCTATCCGCGGCCGCTCACCGGCGTCGTGCTGCTGCAACTCGTCGGCACGATGGCCTCGCTCTATCTGCCGAGTCTCAACGCCGACATCATCGACCAGGGGGTGGCGCGCGGCGACACCGGCTACATCCTGCGGACCGGCGGCTGGATGCTGCTGGTCAGCGTCCTCCAGATGGCCTGTTCGATCGCGGCCGTGTACCTCGGCGCACGGACCGCCATGGGCTTCGGCCGGGACCTGCGGGCGGCGCTGTTCGACCGGGTCGGCACGTTCTCGGCCCGGGAGGTCAACCAGTTCGGGGCGCCCTCGCTGATCACGAGGAACACCAACGACGTCCAGCAGGTGCAGATGCTGGTGCTGATGAGCTGCACGATGATGGTCGCGGCCCCCATCATGTGCGTGGGCGGCGTGCTCATGGCGCTGCGGGAGGACATCGGGCTGTCCTGGCTGGTGCTGGTGAGCGTGCCGGTGCTGGCGCTGGCCATCGGCCTGATCATCCGGCGGATGGTGCCCCAGTTCCGGCTCATGCAGTCCCGGATCGACGTGGTCAACCGGGTGCTGCGCGAGCAGATCAGCGGGATCCGGGTGGTCCGGGCGTTCGTCCGCGAGCCGTACGAGACCCGGCGGTTCGGCGCGGCCAACGCGGACCTGACGGCGACCGCCCTGCGCGCCGGCCGGCTGATGGCCATGATCTTCCCGGTCGTGATGCTGGTCCTCAACCTGTCCAGCGTGGCGGTGCTGTGGTTCGGCTCGGTCCGGGTGGACAGCGGGCAGATCCAGATCGGCGCTCTGACCGCCTTCCTTAGCTATCTGATGCAGATCCTGATGTCGGTGATGATGGCCACCTTCATGTTCATGATGGTGCCGCGGGCCTCGGTCTGCGCCGACCGGATCGGCGAGGTGCTGGGCACCGATTCGTCCGTCCAGCCACCGGTGGCGCCGATCACCGAGGTCCCGCTGCGTGGGCGACTGGAACTGCGGGACGTCAGTTTCCAGTACCCGGGTGCCGCCGAACCGGTGCTGCGGCACATCTCGTTCCAGGCCGAGGCGGGACGCACGACCGCGATCATCGGCAGTACCGGCGCCGGCAAGACCACCCTGGTCTCGCTGGTACCGCGCCTGTTCGACGCCACGGACGGCGCGGTGCTGGTCGACGGGGTCGACGTCCGGGAGTTGGATCCCGACGTGCTCTGGAGCCGGATCGGGTTGGTCCCGCAGCGGCCGTACCTGTTCTCCGGCACGGTGGCCAGCAACCTGCGGTACGGCCGGCCGGACGCCACCGACGAGGAACTGTGGGCGGCCCTGGAGACGGCGCAGGCCCGGGACTTCGTGGCGCAGCTGCCGGGTGGGCTCGACGCGCCGATCACGCAGGGTGGGACGAACGTCTCGGGTGGCCAGCGGCAGCGGCTGGCGATTGCCCGCGCGCTGATCCGCGAGCCGGAGATCTATCTCTTCGACGACTCCTTCTCCGCTCTCGACCTGGGTACCGACGCCCGGTTGCGCGCCGCGCTGCGGCCGTTGACCCGGGAGTCGGCGGTGATCATCGTGGCCCAGCGGGTCTCCACCATCATCGACGCCGATCAGATCGTGGTGCTCGACAACGGCGCGGTCGTCGGGCTCGGCCGGCACGACGAGCTGGTGGAGAACTGCCCGACGTACGCGGAGATCGTGGCGTCCCAGCAGACCGCGGCGGCCCTGGCATGACCGACACGACGCAGTTGGATGTGAACGACCGCGGGTGGCGCGGTCTGGACGGGGTGGAAGCATGACCGAGACGAGGAACCCGGCCGGCCCGCCCGGCCCCGGCGGCCCCGGCGGACCCGGCGGACCCGGTCGAGGGCCCGGCGCGGGTGGACCCGGCGGAGCCGGCCGAATGCCCGGCGCAGGTGGACCCGGCGGACCCGGCCGAATGCCCGGCGCAGGTGGACCCGGCGGAATGCCTGGTGCCGGCGGAGCCGGCCGGCCCGGCGCCGGTGGACCGGCCCGGCTGCCCGCCGCCGGCGCGCAGGCCCGGCAGGGCGGACCACCGTGGATGTCCGCCGGCATGCCGGCGGAGAAGCCGATGACCTTCGGCCCGTCGGTCCGGCGGCTGTTGCGCCGGCTACGACCGCAGGCCGGCCAGCTCGTCGTGGTCATCGCGCTGGCCGTCCTGAGCATCAGCGCCAGCGTGACCGGCCCGAAGATCCTCGGCCGGGCCACCGACCTGATCTTCTCGGGCGTCATCGGCAAGCAGCTACCGGCCGGGATGACCAAGGAACAGGCCGTGTCGGCGGCCCGCGGCGCGGGCAACGACAACCTCGCCGACATGCTGGCCCGGATGCACGTGGTGCCCGGCGCGGGGATCGACTTCGACCGGCTACGTGACGTGCTGTTGCTGGCCGCCGGCCTCTACCTGGTGTCCAGCCTGCTCATGTGGCTCCAGGGCTACCTGCTCAACGGCGTCGTCCAGCGGACCGTCCTGCGGATGCGGGCGGACGTCGAGGCCAAGCTGAACCGGCTGCCCCTGCCGTACTTCGACCGGCAGCCACGCGGCGAGCTGCTCAGTCGGGTCACGAACGACATCGACAACATCTCGCAGACCCTCCAGCAGACCCTGAGTCAGCTGCTCACGTCGCTACTGACCGTGGTCGGCGTGCTGACCATGATGTTCGTGATCTCGCCGCTGCTCGCCCTGGTGGCGCTGGTCGCGATTCCGCTGTCGGTGCTGGCCACCCGGCAGATCGCGAAACGGTCCCAGCGGCAGTTCGTGGCCCAGTGGAAACACACCGGCGCGCTCAACGCCCAGATCGAGGAGGCGTACACGGGCCACGAGCTGGTCCGGGTGTTCGGCCGGCAGCGCGAGGTCCGGGCGGCCTTCGCCGCCAAGAACGACGAGCTGTTCCAGGCCAGCTTCGGAGCCCAGTTCATCTCGGGCATCATCATGCCGACGATGATGTTCATCGGGAACCTGAGCTACGTGGCCGTCGCGGTGGTCGGCGGGCTGCGGGTCGCCACCGGAGCGATGACCCTCGGTGACGTGCAGGCGTTCATCCAGTACTCGCGCCAGTTCACCCAGCCGCTGACCCAGGTGGCGTCGATGGCCAACCTGCTGCAGTCCGGGGTCGCCTCGGCCGAACGGGTCTTCGCCGTCCTGGACGCCGAGGAGCAGAGCCCGGACCCGGCCCAGCCGGACCGGCCCGCCGATCGGCACGGCCGGGTGGAGTTCGAGCACATCTCCTTCCGGTACGAGCCGAACAAGCCGCTGATCGACGACCTGTCCCTGGTGGCCGAGCCCGGTCACACGGTGGCGATCGTCGGGCCGACCGGCGCCGGCAAGACCACGCTGGTCAACCTGATCATGCGGTTCTACGAGCTGGACGGTGGCCGGATCACCCTCGACGGCGTCGACATCGCCACCATGCGCCGGGACGAGCTGCGCGGCGAGATCGGCATGGTCCTCCAGGACACCTGGCTGTTCGGCGGCACGATCCGGGACAACATCGCGTACGGCAACCCGGAGGCGACCGAGGAGCAGATCCTGGCGGCGGCCCGGGCCACCTTCGTGGACCGGTTCGTCCGCAGCCTGCCGGACGGGTACGACACGGTGATCGACGAGGAGGGCAGCAACGTCAGCGCCGGTGAGCGGCAGCTCATCACGATCGCCCGGGCGTTCCTGTCCGACCCGTCGCTGCTGATCCTCGACGAGGCCACGAGTTCGGTGGACACCCGTACCGAGGTGCTGTTGCAGCGGGCCATGGCGGCGCTGCGGGCCGATCGCACCAGCTTCGTGATCGCGCACCGGCTGTCCACCATCCGCGACGCGGACCTGATCCTGGTGATGGAGCAGGGCCGGATCGTCGAGCAGGGCACCCATGCCGAGCTGCTGGCCGCGGCCGGGGCGTACCACCGGCTCTACCAGGCCCAGTTCACGGCCGCGGCGGTCGATCTCGACGCCGAACCGGCGACCGCCGGGGCCGCACCGCCGCGGACGAGACCGGCCGGTGCCGGTCCACGGCCGAGGATCCCGGCGTCCTGACGGCACGGGGGGGGGGGGAGGCGCTTTGCCCCCTTGCCCCCGCCGCCCCCCCCCCCCCCCCCCCCCCTACCTAAACCAACTAAGTGGCGACCCCCCCTCCCGACGAGCAGGTGTAGGGACGAGGTTGTGGTAGTGCTCT
>NZ_JBTIXF010000084.1:0-22281 GCF_055793945.1 Plantactinospora sp. A48
TCGTTGTTTCCATAGGCAGGGACCCCCACTCACCACAGGAAAACAAAAGGTGGGGGTGGGGATAGGGGGAGCGGGGGACGGGGCCTCCCCCACCCCCCCACCCCCCCCCCCCCCTCCCCCTTTCCCCGCCCGCGCCCACCACCTTCCCCGCCCTCGCCCTCGCCATGGCTCGGCGGGCGCGAAGATCAACACAATGTCGGCGATATCGGGGGATCCCAGCGAGGCCAACCCCCCGATGTCGCCGACATTGTGTTGATCTCGCAGTGGGCCCACGGTCCGGCAGGGGGCGGCGGAGGTGCGCGGTCAGGCAGGGGTGGAGCAGGAGGTGCCCAGGAGGGCGTGGGGTGCCCGGGAGGGCACGGGGTGCGGGATGCCCGGGAGGGCACGGGGTGCGGGATGCCCGGGAGGGCGCAGGGTGCGGGAAAGGCGCGACGCGAGGTGCGGGTGCGGGTGCGGGGTGCGGACGCAGGGAAGGGTGCGGGGCGGGGAAGGGTGTGGCCGGGTCAGCCTTTTTCGAGGTATTCGGCGCGTTCCTCGTCGACCAGGGCGGCGACCGAATCGGCCAGCGCCGGATGGCGGGCCAACTCGGGATCCTCCTCGAGCAACTCGATCGCCTCGGCGCGGGCGTCCCGGATCAGGTCGGTGTCCCGCAGCAGCGACAGCAGCCGCAGGTGCGAGCGCCGGCCGGACTGGGTGGCGCCCAGCACATCACCCTCGCGGCGCTGCTCCAGGTCCAGCTCGGCGAGTCGGAAGCCGTCGGTGGTGGAGGCCACCGCGTCCAGCCGCTCCCGGGCCGGGGTGTCCTCGCCGGCCTCGGTGACCAGCAGGCACAGCCCGGCCGCCGAACCCCGGCCGACCCGGCCCCGCAGCTGGTGCAACTGGGACACCCCGAAGCGGTCGGCGTCCAGCACGATCATCACGGTGGCGTTGGGCACGTCAACCCCCACCTCCACCACGGTGGTGGCCACCAGCACGTCCAGCTCACCCGCCGCGAAGGCCCGCATCACCGAGTCCTTCTCGTCGGCCGGCAGCCGGCCGTGCAGCACGCCGATCCGCAGCCCGTGCAGCGGTCCGTCGGCCAGCAGCGGGGCCACCTCGGTGACCGCCATGGGCGGCCGGCGGGCCGACTCGTCGGCCGGCGGCGACTCGTCGCCCGCCCCGTCCGACTCGCCGCCCGCGCCGGCCTCACCGATCCGGGGGCACACCACGTACGCCTGGTGTCCGGCGGCCACCTCCTCGCGGAGCCGGCGCCAGGCCCGGTCCAGGTACGCGGGCTTCTCCGCCGCCGGCACCACGTGTGAGGCGATCGGCGACCGGCCGCGCGGCAACTGGGCCAGGGTGGAGGTCTCCAGATCGCCGTACACGGTCATCGCGACCGTACGGGGAATCGGGGTGGCGGTCATCACCAGCACGTGCGGCGGCTGCTCGGCCTTGGCCCGCAGCGCGTCCCGCTGCTCGACGCCGAACCGGTGCTGCTCGTCCACCACCACGAGCCCGAGGTCGGCGAAGTCGACCCCCTCGTAGAGCAGGGCGTGCGTACCGATGATGATGCCGGCCTCCCCGGCGGCGACCTCCGCCAGCGCGCGGCGGCGGGCGGCGGCGCCGAGCGACCCGGTGACCAGGGTCACCCGGGTGCCGTGCGGGTCACCGTCGAGTTCACCGGCCCGGCCCAGCGGGCCGAGCAGGTCACGTACCCCCCGACTGTGCTGGGCCGCGAGCACCTCGGTGGGGGCCAGCAGCGCGGCCTGGCCGCCCGCGTCCACCACCTGGAGCATCGCGCGCAGCGCGCAGACGGTCTTGCCGGAGCCCACCTCGCCCTGCAACAACCGGTGCATGGGATGCGCCACGCCCAGGTCGGCGGCGATCTCCTCCCCCACCTCCCGCTGGCCGGTGGTCAACTCGTACGGCAGGCGCCCGTCGAAAGCGGCCAGCAGCCCGTCGTCCCGGCGCGGTCGGGGCCTGGCCGGCCAGGACGCCGCGCGGTGCTTACGCTGCACCAGGGTCAGCTGTACGGCGAACGCCTCGTCCCACTTGAGCCGGCGGCGGGCCCGGTACAACTCCTCCTTGGTCGACGGCCGGTGGATCTCGCGCAGCGCGGTGCCGAGATCGGCGAGGTTACGGCTGACCCGCAGGGTCGGCGGCAGCGGGTCGGGCGGCGGCGCGAGGGTGTCCAGCACCACCCGGACGCAGCGGGCGATCACCCAGGTCGGCACCGCGGCGGCAGCCGGATAGACCGGGATCAGCGCACCCGCGAACTCCTCGATCTCGTCCGTGGCCGCCGCCTCGCCGTCGGTGGCACCCGCGCCGAGCAGCACGTACTCCGGGCCGTTGAGCTGGCGCTTGCCGCGGAACTCGGTGACCTTACCGGCGAACAGCCCCCACCGGCCGGGCTTGAGGTCCCGCTCCCGCCAGGCCTGGTTGCCGAAGAAGGTGAGCGTCAACGAGCCGCCGGAGCCGTCCCCCACGGTCACCTCGAGCAGGTTGCCCCGGCGCTGGCGCATCGGGCGTACGGCCGTGCGTTGCACCTGGCCCAGCACGGTGACCTGCTCGCCCACCTCCAGCGACCGGATGTCGGTGTGCTCGCCGCGCTCGTCGTACCGGCGCGGAAAGTGGTACAGCAGGTCGCCCGCCGTCACCAGCTCAAGGTGCGCGGCGAGCGCCTTCGCGGTCTTGTCGCCGACCAGTTTCTTCAACGGCGTTTCCAGCGTCGTGGTCGCCGCCTCCGTCCCGCTCACCGGCCACTCCTCACGTCCGCGACCACCGGGCCGCCCGTCCGCACCAGACCGGGCGTACGCCCCGCCGTGGCCCCTTGGCCGCCGGCGTCTCCCGACCTCATTCGACACCCACCAGCAGCGGATAGTTGGGCTGACCGCCGTCGTAGACCTGGATCTCGACGAACGGCCAGTGCGCCGACAGGTACGACCGCAGCGCCTCCTCCAGGCCGTCCGGGGCACCCGCGCCGATCAGCAGGGTGACCAGTTCACCACCACCGCCGAGCATCCGGTCCAGCAACGCCCGGCAGGTATCGGTGAGGTCGACACCGATCAGGTTCACCTCGCCCTCCACCAGCCCGAGCACGTCACCGGGCTGGCACCGGCCGGCCACCGTCAGCGCCTCCCGCGAGGCATGGCAGACCTCGCCGTACCGGCACGCCCCGGCGGACTCGGCCATCGCGATCACGTCGTCCTCAAACCGCCGCTCCGGATCCCGGACGGCCAGCGCGGCGAACGCCTGCACCGGCGAGCGGGTCGGTACGACGCTGACCCGTACCCCGTGCCGGTACGCCTCCTGGGCCGCGACGTCCGCCACCGCGCGGGTGTTCGGATCGTTCGGCAGCACCACCACCCGGCTGGCACCGGTGGCCCGGATCGCCGCGAGCAGTTCCCCGGTCGACGGGTTGCCGTCCACCACCGTGGCCCCCTCGGCGGCCAGCAGCCGGGCCAGCCCGTCACCGGCCGCCACCACGATCGCGGCCCGGTCCCGACCGGCGGGCGTGGTCGGCCCGCGCCGTTCGTCGGGCCCGGGACCGTCGTCGACCAACCGGCTGACCGAGATCCGGTACGGCCGGCCCGCCACCACGCCGGCCTCGATGGCGGCACCCACGTCGTTGACGTGAACATGCACGTTCCAGGTGGACACGGCGTCGGCAGCGGCGCCCGGGCCGGCAACACCAGCCGGGTCGCCTCCGGCCACGACCAGCGAGTCGCCGAGGTCCGTGAGTACCGCCCGGAGCCGGTGGATCGCGTCCGGCTCGGCGTCGATCAGGTACTGCACCTCGTACTCGTACCCCTGCGGGACCGGGCCGTCGGGCGCCCCCGACCGGACGGTCCCGCCGGTCGGCACCCCGTCCCGGAACGGCTTGCCGGCCCGACCCCCGGCCCACGACGTGCCGGATCCCGTCCCGGCGGAACCGTGGCCGGTGGAACCGTGGCCGGTGGAACCGTTGGCCGCCGGGCGATCCGCCGCGACCGGGACACCGGCCGGCTGGGCGGCGCCCGTGACGGTTTCGACCAGGGCATCGAGCAGCAGGCAGAGCCCGCGCCCGCCGGCATCCACCACCCCGGCCCGGGCCAGCGCCGGAAGCTGCTCCGGGGTGTGCGCCAGCGCGTCGGCCGCCGCCGAGGCGGCGGCCCGGGCCACCGTACGCAGGTCGTCGCTGTCCACCCCGGCGGCGGCACGCGCGGCCGCCGCGGCGACGGTGAGCAGGGTGCCCTCGACCGGGTTGGCCACGGCCCCGTACGCCGCGGTGGTTGCCGCCCGCAGCGCGGCGGCGAGCGCCCGGCCGCGTACCGGGGTCACCTGGGCCAGCGTGTCGGCGAACGCCCGGAAAATCTGCGAGACGAGGACACCGGAGTTTCCCCGGGCACCCAGCAGCGCGCCCCTGGCCATCAACCGCAGCGCCGGGGCCGGCGACAACGCCGCCCCCGGCACGGCATCCTCGGACTCGGCGGCATCGAGCCGGGCACCGTCGGACTCGGCGGCACCGTCGGACTTGGCAGCACCGTCGGACTCGGCGGCACCGTCGGACCTGGCGGCATCGGGCCGGGCATCGTCGGGCTGGGCGGCGAGCGCCTGCTGCGCGGCGGTGAGGGTGAGCACCAGGTTCGTCCCGGTGTCGCCGTCGGGCACCGGATAGACGTTCAGCTCGTCGATCTCGGTCTGGTGCCGACGCAGCGCGGTCAGCCCACCCGAACACCACCGGCGTACGGCGGCGGCGTCGAGGGTCTCCAGCACGGCGAGAAGCCTACTGGCGCGCCCCGACACCCGCCCGACGCCCGGCCGCCCCAGCGGGTCGATGATCAGCCCGGCCGGCACGTCGGTCACCAGCCCACCAGCCTGGCCGGCACGGCGAGCACCAGCCCGGCCGGCACGTCGGTCACCAGCCCGGCCGGCGCAGGGGTACCGGCCCGGCCGGAGCCGATTGGCCGGCGTCCAGGGGCATCGGGTAACCTGGCCAGGTTGCCCGGGCAGCACCTGCCGGCGACCTCACGAACGATTCAGACTTCAGGAGTATCCCGTGGCTAGCGTGTGCGACGTCTGTGGCAAGGGGCCGGGCTTCGGCCACAACGTTTCCCACTCGCACCGGCGGACCAACCGCCGCTGGAACCCGAACATCCAGTCGGTGCGGACCCCGGCCGGTGGTGGCACCACCAAGAAGCTGCAGGTGTGCACCTCCTGCATCAAGGCGGGCAAGGTCACCCGCGCCTGACGCCCCAGGCGTCACCCGATCTCACCGAGCAGCCGCCGGGTCCAAGCGACCCGGCGGCTCTCTGCGTACGCACACCCCAGCCACCCCCACCTGACCCCGCCCCCCACCTGACCCCGCTGACCCCCGTTGATCATGAAGTTACCGCCGCGCCGCTCGGCGTGTCGTGGCGGTAACTTCATGATCAACCCAGCGGGGCGCAGGGCGCGGGGCGCAGGGCGCGGGGCGCGGGGCGCGGGGGGGTGGGGGGTTGGGGGTTAGAGGGGGCGGCTGAAGGAGAGGCAGCCGGGAGCGTCGCGGTAGTAGCCGAAGTTCTCGATCCGCTCGTAGCCACTGGATTCGTACAGGGCGATCGCCTCGGGCTGTTTGTCCCCGCACTCCAGGATGATCCGCTTGCGGCCGTGCTCCCGGGCCGAGTGCTCGACCGCGGCGAGCACCGCTCGGGCGACGCCCCGGCCCCGGGCCGCCCGGGTGGTGAACATCCGCTTCAATTCGGCGTCCTCGCCGGCTTCGCCGTGACCGCGCCAGCCGCCGCACCCGACGGGCTCGCCACCGAGGTACGCGACCAGGAAGGCACCGGCCGGCGGGTCGAAGTCGGTGGCCGCCACCGGGGTGTCGTCGCCGGTGCCGCCGTACCGCTCGCCCAGGTCGGCGAGGGCCGCGGTGACCAACCCGCGCGCCACCGGGTCGTCGTACCGGACGGTCTTGATCTCGATCTCGGACATGGATTCGAGGGTACGACCGACCGTGCTGATCAGCGGAAGTGGTCCCAGCCGGCCGGCCCGGCGTACGGCTGCCCGTCCACCGTCACCCCGCTGCCCCGGTGGACCCGACCGACCGGCCGCCATCCGTCGGGCAGGGTCGCGTCCGCCGGGAACGTCGCCGCCAGCGCGTGGTCCTCGCCGCCGCCGAGCAGCCAGTCGTACGGGTCCACGCCCAGTGCCCGGGCGGCGTCACGCAGCTGCGGCGGCACCTCGAAGTCGGCCCGGCGCAGATCGATGCCCACCCCGCTGGCCTTCGCCACATGCCCCAGATCGGCGAGCAGGCCGTCCGACACGTCGATCATGGCGGTGGCGCCGGCCCGGGCCGCCACCGGACCCGCCAGGTACGGCACCTCCGGCCGCCGGTACGCCCCCACCAGCAGCTTGGGCGTCCGGAAGCCCCGGGACAGCACGGTCAGGCCGGCCGCCGCGTGTCCGGTCCGCCCGGCCAGCGCCACCACGTCACCGGGCCGGGCTCCGGACCGGACGACCGGAGCCCTACCGGCCAGGTCACCGAGCGCGGTGACCGCCACGGTCAGGGTCGGACTGGCCGACATGTCGCCACCGACCACCCCGGCGCCCACCTTCGCGGCTTCGGCGGTCAGCCCGTCGGCCAGCCCTTCCACCCACTCCACCGGCAGGTCGGGCGGGATGCAGAGGGCCACCAGCAGCGCGGTCGGGACGGCTCCCATGGCCGCGATGTCGGCCAGGTTGGCCGCGGCGGCCCGGTGCCCCACGTCGACGGCGCTCGACCAGTCCCGTCGGAAGTGCCGCCCGTCCACCAGCACGTCCGTGGCGGCGACCACCCGGCCGTCCGGCGTCGCCACCAGGGCGGCGTCGTCGCCGGGACCGAGCAGGCAGGAGCCTCCAGGCTCCAGCCGCGCGGTCACCCGGTCGATGAGCCCGAACTCGCCGTACTCCGCGATGCTCACTCGGGCGTCCCCGGTCGCCGCCGCGCTGTCGAGCCGGGGCGCCTCGCCGCCGTCACCTCACGCACAGTGCCCTCCGATACCCTCCAGTAGCGATCCGACCCGGTCAGTACGGTATTTTCACGGGCGAGCCGCTCGGCGGCGGACGGGAGTCGGATCATGGTCCAGGCGTACATCCTCATCCAGACCGAGGTCGGCCGGGCGCGTGACGTGGCCGGGCAGATCGGCGGAATCCCCGGGGTGGTCCGGGTGGATGCCGTCACCGGCCCGTACGACGTGGTGGTCCTCACCGAGGCGCACACCGTTGACGAGTTGGGAAAGATGATCGTCAGCAAGGTGCAACTGGTACCCGGTATCACCCGCACCCTCACGTGTTCCGTGGTGCGACTGTAGATGACCCGGAACGTCCCTTCGAGTCCCGACCGGACCGGCCGGGTGGCGGCGCTGTGGGCCACCGCGATCGCCGTACCGTTGGCGCTGGTCGTCGGGGTCGTGGCCGTGACGGCACTGCGGCCGCACACCACCCCACCGGTGAAGCCGGGGGCCTCCGCGACGCCCCGGGCCCAGTCGAGCGCGCCCGTGCCGGTGGCCGCGGCGGCCCTCGCCCAGCGCCCGGCCACGGTGTGCCGGGCGCTGGTCTCCAGGCTGCCGGCCACCCTGCACGACCTGGCGCAGCGGCCGGTGACCGCCGGCCCCGAGCAGAACGCCGCGTACGGCGACCCGGCGCTGACGGTCCGGTGCGGGGTCCCGGCGGTACACCCCGCGCCCACCGACGACGTGTACGAGGTCAACGGGGTCTGCTGGTACCCGGTCGAGCAGCCGGACCGGGTCGTGTTGACCACCCTCGACCGGGAGGCACCGGTCGAGCTGAGCGTGCCCCGGCAGTACACGGAGGCGCTCCAGTGGGCGGCCCCGGTCTCCACCGCCGCGGTCGAGGCCGTGCCGCACGGCACCGGACCGGTACCGAGCGGTTGCACCGGCTGAGCCGGGCGAGCGCACCGGCGGTACGACCGTCGGCGGCTCAGTGCAGGCCCACTCCCCGGTGCAGGGCGGTACGGATCAACCGGTTGACCAGCTTGGGATACTCCAGGCCGGCGGCCGCCCACATCCGGGGGAACATCGAGGTCGGGGTGAACCCGGGCATCGTGTTGACCTCGTTGAGGTAGATGTCGAGTTCGGGGGTGACGAAGAAGTCGGCCCGGGCCAGTCCGGCGCAGTCCAGCGCGGTGAACGCCCGGCAGGCGTAGTCCCGGATCTGCGCGGTGACCCCGTCGGGCAGCTTCGCCGGGATGTCGTACTCACACGAGTCGTCGAGATACTTGGCCTCGAAGTCGTAGAAGTCGTGGTCGCTGACCACCCGCACCTCGGCCAGCAGCGAGGCTTCGGGAGCGCCACCGGTCTCGTTCTCCAGCACGCCGCACTCGATCTCGCGGCCGACGATGGCCGCCTCGACCAGCACCTTGGGATCGATCTCCCGGGCGGTAGCCACGGCGGCGTCCAGGTCGGCCCAGTCGGTCACCCGGGTGATCCCGAAGGACGACCCGGCCCGCGCCGGCTTCACGAAGACCGGCAGTCCCAGCCGTTCCTTGTCGTCCTCGCCGAGCGTCGCGCCCGCCCGCAGCACGGCGTACGGGCCGGACGGAATGCCCTCGACGGCGCAGAGCTTCTTGGCGAACTCCTTGTCCATGGCGGCCGCCGAGGCGAAGACGTTGGACCCGACGTAGGGAACGCCGGCCATCTCCAGCAGGCCCTGGATGGTGCCGTCCTCGCCGTACGCGCCGTGCAGCACCGGGAAGACCACGTCCACGCCGGCCAGCGCGCGCGGTCCCTCGGCCGGGTCGAGGACCAGCAGCCCGTTGCCGGTGGGATCGGCCGGCAGCACGACCGCCGATCCGGTCTCCGTGGTGATCTCCGGTAGCCGGCGGTTCGTGATGGCCAGTTGTTCCGGCTCGCCGCTGGCCAGCACCCACTGGCCGGCTCGGGTGATCCCCACGGGCACCACCTCGTACTCGTCCGGGTCGAGGGCGGCGATGACGCTTCCCGCACTGACGGCCGAGATGCCGTGCTCGGGGCTACGACCCCCGAAGACGACGGCGACACGGGTCTTGCCTGGGCTGCTCACTCAGCTCACCTTTCGTTCGCGCGACCGCGGCGGGTCGGGCGGTCGCACCCGGTGCGCCGGGTCGGGTCGGGCCGGTTCGCAGGTGAGACTACCCTCGCGTAGGCCAGCGGCCTGGCCGTCCCCGGCGTGATCGGGCGCCGACCACACAGGGCGACGGTGGCACTCCGGAGCCGTCCCGCGTCGACCGCTCCGGAACCGTTCGGCGTTTAACCACGCAGCCGGCCGGCAAACCCGGCTGATCCACCCGGGTCGCCATCCGGGTGGATCAGCCGGGCCACCGCCCGGGGGGCCAGCCGGCGACCCGCCAGACGACCGGCCGGGGAGCCGGTCGGGGGATCAGCCGGGCCACCGCACCGGGGGTCAGCCGGCGACCCGCCAGGCGACCGGCCGGATCATGCCGGATCCGGTCGGCCGGCTCGGGTCAGCCCGGGTCGCCGGCTGGTCCGGCTCGGCCGGGTCGCCGGCTGGCCCGGCTCCGGCCGACCTCGATCACCTTCACCCGCTGCCGGCCGGCCCGCACCATGCCCAGCGCCATGAAGGCGCCCGCGATGCGATCGGCGGCCTCCCGGTCGGTGGCGCCCACCACCTGCCGGCGCCGCTCCGGGTCGACCCGCTCGTCCCGACCGGCCTCGCCCAGGGGGCGGACGTCGGTGAGCACCACGAGGAAGCGGGTCACCACGACGTACCGGTCCGCCCTGGGCCACCGGCCGGACGCTGGGAACTGGTCGAGATCATCATCGATCCTCCAGGCTGCGGCGGTGGGCACACGACGATCGGGTACGGGGAGACGACCCGACCGCCGTGTACCTCATCCCCCATCACCCACCGCCACCGTCCACGCGACCACTGGCGGTGAGGGTGCCTTCTCACCCTGACCCATCGGAAAACGTGAATGCAACTCTCACGGGCGTTCTCTCACGGGCCCTCTCTCACGGACGTTCTTTCACGCGCGCATTCCCGTTTGTCTATGCCAGTATCGGCGCATGGCACCGAAGACCGCCCGCGCCCGCCGTCTCGGCTTCGCGCTCCGCTCCTTCCGCGAGGCCGCCGGCCTCACCCTCGAAGAAGCGGCCGACGAGATCAACAGCACCCGCAGCACCCTGTCCCGGTACGAGAACGCGCAGACGCTGGTCAGCCCGGCGACCGTACGCGCGCTCCTCAACCTCTACCGCGCCGGCGAGGACGAGACGACCGCGGCCGTCCGGCTGGCCAGGGAGATCCGCATCCCCGGCTGGTGGCAGTCCTACTCGGACGTGCTCGACCGGCGCACGCTGGACTTCATCGCCCTGGAGTCCGAGGCGACGGCGATCGCCAACTTCGAACCCTGCGTGATCCCGGGCCTCCTGCAGACCGCCGACTACATCCGGGCGGTGATGCGCGGGGCCCCCAACACCCTCTCCGACGAGGCCGTCGAGCAGCGGGTACAGGCCCGGCTGAGCCGCCAGCAACGGCTGACCGAACCCGAACCGCCGCTGCTCGACGCCATCTTCGACGAGGCCACGCTGCTGCGGCCGGTCGGCGGCACCGACGTCCTGGCGGCGCAACTCAACCAGCTAATCAAGATCGGCGAGCTGCCCAACGTCACGTTGCAGGTGGTGCCGCTGTCCGCCGGGTACCACCGAGGCACCGGCGGTTCGCTGCACATCCTGGAGTTCGCGGATCCGACCGATCCCATTCTCGCCTCGGTCGAGACGGTCGCCGGACAGCTCACCCTGGACCGTCCGGCCGATCTGCGCACCTGTACCAGGGTCATGGAGAACCTGCGGGCGGTCGCGCTGAGCCCGGACGCCAGCCGGGACCTGATCGCCCGCCACACGAAAGGACGCTGACGTGTCGAACCAAACCCCCCAACCGGAACAGCCCGGCTGGCGCAAGAGCAGTCGCAGCGGCGACAACGGAGCCTGCGTCGAGGTCTCGCTCGCCCCCGACGAGGTCGGCGTACGCGACTCGAAGGACATCACCGGTCCGGTGCTGTGGTTCTCCGCGGGCGCCTGGTCGGCGTTCGCGGCGGCCCCGCCCACCCGGTCCACGCCCTAGGGCGTACCACGCGCCCCGCTCCGATCAGTCTGGGCGTTACGGCCGAGACCCTGTTTGGAAGGGCCCCTTCCTATACAAAAAGCGATAACAGGGGGCCCTTCCTTACCCCCGGGGTCAGCGCCGGAGGGCGGTCATGGCGGCGATGGCGACACCCCGG
Organism: Plantactinospora sp. A48; assembly: GCF_055793945.1. Taxonomy (NCBI): domain Bacteria; kingdom Bacillati; phylum Actinomycetota; class Actinomycetes; order Micromonosporales; family Micromonosporaceae; genus Plantactinospora; species Plantactinospora sp. A48. The sequence continues at coordinate 11,213 of NZ_JBTIXF010000084.1, forward strand.
GCGCCAGCGGCGTCCAGATCGGGTACGAGGGCGAACCGGGCCACCGCGGCCTGCTCGGCACGCAGCGCGGTGTGCCGGTGAACCTGGTCGAGATACCACCGGCCGAACTCGGGCGTCGCCTCGACCACCCCACCGCCCAGGAAGTAGGCGTGCGGGTCGGTGAAGTTGGCCGTGAGCGTGAACAGCCGGCCGAGCGCGGCGGCCTGCTGCCCGAAGATCCGCAACGCCATCTCGTCGCCGTTCACGCCGTACCCCCGGACCTTCTTGGCCGCCTCGTCGAGCGAGCCGAGCGCGGCCAGCGGGTGGTCCGGGTAGCGGGTCAGCCAGTACGGCAGCAGGTTGCGGGCGATGCCGGTCAACGAGGCGATGCTCTCGACGTCGCCGACGAACCCGCACCCGCAGGCCGGAATCGGCTGGTCGGGTTCGAGCAGCCCGTCCAGCGGCAGGTGGACGTGGCCGAGTTCGCCGGCCATGCCGGCGGCGCCGGAGATCACCCGGCCGTTCTCCACCAGCCCGCCGCCCAGCCCGGTACCCACGACCACCGACACCGACGACCGCTCGCCCGCCTCGGCCCCGAACAACACGTGGTGCGCGTAGAGCGCGGCGGCGTTCCCGTCGTTGTGGTAGATCACCGGCAGGCCGAGCCGGGCCGCCAGGGCGCCCCGGAAGTCGAAGCCGCGCCACTCCGGCTCGGAGAAGTTGGTCGAGCCCTTGGACGAGATGACGCCGTCCGCGCTCGCCGGACCGGGCGAGTCGAGGCCCACCCCGAGGACCGCGTCCCGGGCCACCCCGACGCTCGCCAGCACCGCGTCCATCGCCTGCGCCAACGCCTCGACGGCCGCCGTCGGACCCTCGTGGACCCGGCTGGGCGTCTCGACCATCCGGTCGGTCAGGAACTGGCCGGCGGAGTCCAGCACGGTGGCGTTGTTGCTGGTACCACCGTTGTCGAGACCCACCACCACCGGTAGCCGCACGCTGTCCATCATTCCGCCCTCCCGAACGGCCGCCGGCCGCCGTGTGAGCCGAATGCTAGTAGCCCAGCTGCAAGGAAGGGCCCCTTGTTATCGCATTCTGATGTGCAGGGGCCCCTTCTCAACCGTCGAACCGGCCGGCTCAGCCGTCGTACCGGCCGGCTCAGCCGTCGAACCGGCCGGTCACCACCGTGCCGCCCAGCTCCTCGTCGTGCCGTACCGCGGGTTCCAGTCCGTACCCGGCCAGCACCCGGTGCAGCTCCTCGACCTGCCCGACGGCCGCCTCGACCAGCAGGTGGCCGCCCGGGGCCAGCCAGCGCGGGGCCTCCTCGGCGATCCGGCGCAGCACCGCCAGGCCGTCCGGGCCACCGCTCAACGCGCTGGCCGGCTCGTGCAGCCGGGCCTCCGGCGGCAGGTACGCGATCTCGTCCGCCGGCACGTACGGCGCGTTGGCCAGCAGCAGGTCAACCCGCCCCCGCAGTTCGGTCGGGAGCGGGTCGAACAGATCGCCGACGAGCACCCGGGTGCCGAGTCCGGCGAGGTTCCGCCGGGCGCATTCGACGGCCGCCGGATCGACGTCGGCCGCCACCGACCAGGCCGGGGTACGCCGGCTCGCCACCGCCAGCAGGATGGCGCCGGAGCCGCAGCACAGCTCGACCACGCCCGGCCGGGTACCGGCCACGGACACCGCCGTCGCCACCAGGAGCGCGGTGCGCTGCCGGGGTACGAAGACCCCCGGCGTCACGGTGACGCGCAGCCCACAGAACTCGGCCCAGCCGAGGATCTGCTCCAGTGGTTCCCCGTCGATCCGCCGGGCGGCCAGCGACTCCACCGCCTCGGGCGTGCCGGCCGCGGTCAGCAGCAGCTCGGCCTCGTCCTCGGCGAAGACACAGCCGGCGGCCCGCAGTCTCGCGACCAGGGCCGAGCGGACGGCGGTGGGTGACGGTGTCATGGCTACTCCCGCTGGTCGGCGCACTACGCCGGTCACGGCAGGATCGTCGGCCGGACCGGCATGATCGACTCTCAGCCGGCCAGCGGCGGCACCGTGCCCAGCGCGGCGTCGGGCACCGTGTCCGGCGCGGCGTCGGGCACCGTGTCCGGCGCGGCGTCGGACACCGTGCCCAGCGCGGCGTCGAGCGCCGCCGTCAGGTCGGCGAGCAGGTCGGCGGTGTCCTCGATGCCGCAGGAGAGCCGGATGAACCCCGGTGACGTGTCGTCACCCCACTGCGCCCGCCGGTCCGCCGTGGTGTGCGTACCGCCGAAGGACGTCGCCGCGAAGATCAGCCGGCTGGCCCGCAGGAACGCCGCCACCCGGTCGGCGTCGCCGAGGTCGAAGCCCAGCACGCCGGGGATCCGCCGCAGCTGGGTCGAGGCCACCGGGTACGCCGGGTCGGTCGGCAGCCCCGGCCACCGCACCCCGCGTACGTCGGACCGGGCCGCCAGGGCGGCGGCCAGCGCCGCCGCGTTCGCCGACTGCCGGGCCAGCCGCAGATCCAGGGTGGACAGCGAGCGGTGCGCGAGCCAGGCGTCGAAGGCGCCGGGGATGCCGCCGGTCATCGTGCGCCAGCCGCGTACCCGCTCGACCAGCGCGGTGTCCCGGCTGGCCAGGTAACCCAGCAGCACGTCCGAATGGCCGGTCAGCGCCTTCGTGCCGGACGCCACCACCAGATCGGCGCCGAGGTCCAGCGGGCGCTGGCCCAGCGGTGTGGCGGTGGTGTTGTCCACCGCGAGCAGCGCGCCGGCGGCCCGGGTCCGGGCGGCCAACTCCGCGATGTCGCACACGTCGAGGCCGGGGTTCGCGGGCGTCTCCAGCAGTACGAGCCGGACGCCGGCGAGATCCGGGTACGGCCCGGCCGTGGGTACGAGCGTGACGTCCACCCCGAGTTCCCGCAGGGTGTCGGCGGCGAAGGCCCGGACCGGAAAGTAGCCGTCGGCGGGCAGTACCACCCGGTCACCGGGGCGCAGCAGCGCCAGCAGCAGCCCGGTGATCGCGGCCTGCCCGCTGGCGAACGCGAGGCACTCGCCGCCCTCCAGCTCGCCGATCGCCGCCTCCAGCAGCCGGCGGGTCGGATTGTCCGGCCGCCCGTACCCGTCGGGGGCCGCCGCCGGGCCCACCACCGGGTCCAGGTGGTACGGCGCCGCGAAGACCGGGCCGGGCAGGAACGGCTGCCCCGGTTCCGGCTCCGGCAACCCCGCGTGTACGCACCGGGTGCCGTCCCCCGGCGCCGGCCCCCGGACCTGGTCATCCCCCGGCGCCGTCCGTCGGGCCGGGTGGGCGGTCGGGTCGTCCGTCGTGGGGCCCACGCCGGTCATTCCGGTTTCGGCGAGCGGGCCATGAGCGCGGCCATCGCCACCCGGGGTAGGACCCCCTCGTGGCAGACCAGCTCGACCTGCTCGGTGATCGGCATCTCCACCCCGTGCGTCCGGGCCAGGTCCCGGACCGACAGGCAGCTCTTCACGCCCTCCGCCGTCTGTCGGGTGGCGGCCTGCGCCTGCTCCAGCGTCTCGCCCCGGCCCAGGTGTTCGCCGAAGGTCCGGTTCCGGGCCAGCGGTGACGAACAGCTGGCCACCAGGTCGCCCATTCCGGCCAGGCCGGCGAAGGTCAGTGGGTCGGCACCGAGCGCCACTCCCAGCCGCGCGGTCTCGGCCAGCCCCCGGGTGATCAGCATGGCCCGGGTGTTGTGTCCCAGCCCCATGGCGGTGGCCATGCCGTACGCCAGGGCGATCACGTTCTTGACCGCGCCACCCAGCTCGGCGCCGGTCACGTCGTCGTTGGTGTACGGCCGGAAGTAGGGGGTGGCGATGGCCCGCTGCACGAAGGTGGCCCGGTCGATGTCGGAGCAGGCGACCACGGTGGCGGCCGGCTGCTCGGCGGCGAGTTCCGGGGCCAGGTTCGGCCCGGAGACCACGGCGACCCGGTCGGCGGCCACCCCGGCGGTCTCCACGATCACCTCGCTCATCCGCCGGGTGGTGCCCAGCTCGATCCCCTTCATCAGGGAGACCAGGGTGGCGTCCGGGTCGAGGAAGCCGGCCCACTCGGCGAGGTTGCCGCGCATCGTCTGGGACGGTACGGCCAGGGCGACCAGATCGGCGCCGGGGATGGCCTGGGCCGGATCGGTGGTCGCGGTCACCCGTCCCGGCAGCCGGAGCCCGGGAAGGTACTCGGGGTTGGTGCCCGACGACCGGATGCCGGCGGCCACCTGCTCGCGGCGGGCCAGGATGACGACATCCCGACCCGCGTCGGCGAGCAGCTTGGCGAACGCCGTACCCCAGCTCCCGGCCCCGAGCACCGCCGCGTGCCGGCTCATTCGGGCTCCTCCGGTCGGCTGGCCGACCCGGCGTCGCCGCCGGTCCGTCCGGCCGCCCCGGCCCGGCCACCCCGGGACCACAGCGGCGGCGGGGTGCCGCCGCGAACCTCGGCGACCAGGTCGCGGATCCGCAACATGATCTCCTCGGTCATCTGGTCGAGGATGGCCTTCGTCGGGCTCGCCCCGGCCCAGCGGCTCAGGTCCACCGGCGGACCGGCCTTGACCCGCATCAGCAGTCCCGGTCGGAGGTCGACCTTCTTGGTACGGGGATCGAAGATCTGCTCGGGCCCCCACATGGCCAGCGGGACGACGGGGGCGCCGGTGGCCAGCGCCAGCCGGGCGGCACCGGTCTTGCCGCGCATCGGCCACAGCTCCGGTTCCCGGGTGGTGGTGCCCTCCGGATAGATGACCACGGCGGCACCCGCCTCGACCGCCGCCTTGAGCTGGTCGAGCGAGCGCGCCGCGTCGACCGTGCCGCGCTCCACGGGGATCTGCCGCACCTGGCGCAGGATCCAGCCGACCACCGGCACCTTGAAGACGCTCGCCTTGCCCAGGAACTGCGGCCAGCGACCGGCGTCGTGGATGTAGTGGGCGGAGATCAACGGATCGGCGTGCGAGATGTGGTTGGGAACGATGATCACACCGCCCTCGGGCGGCAGGTGTTCCTGGCCGGACCACTCGCGCCGGGTCCACAGCCGCAACGCCGGCCTGACCAACAGGACGACGAGACGTCGCCAGAACCCCAGCCTGCGCCGCGCCACCATGCCTCCTTGTCGTACCGCCACCGCGGACGCCCCCGGCGACGCCCGCAGCGAAATCATGCCTGCTCGCCCCGGTGGTGGCCAGCGAGGGGGCACCCTCGGCCCCGCGCGGGGTACGTCGGCCGCGCCGCCGGGCACGCCGGCTGGCAGGATTGCCGTGTGAGTGAGCCGATCTGGACGGCGGTAGTGGCGGTCAAGCGCCTCGACACGGCCAAGTCCCGGCTGCGCGGTGCGCTCGACGGGGTGGCGCACGAGCGGCTGGCCCTGGCCCTCGCCCAGGACACCCTCGCCGCGACCGTGGCCTGCCCGGAGGTCGCCGACGTGCTGGTGGTCACCGCCGACGACCGCCTGGCCGAGGCGCTCGAACCGCTGGCCGTACGTCTGGTGCCCGAGGGCCCGGAAGGCGGGCTCAACCGGGCATTCGCCCTCGGCGCCGAACTGGCCGCCGAACGCCCGGTGGCGGCGCTCACCGCCGACCTGCCCGCGCTGCGCCCGGTGGAGTTGGCCGCCGCGCTCCGGGCCGCCGCGGCGGAACCGGCCGGCCGGCGGTTCGTGGCGGACACCCCGGGCACCGGTACGGTGCTGCTGACCGCGCCCCCGGGCGTACCGCTGGATCCGCACTTCGGCCCGGAGTCGGCGGCGGCGCACGCCGGGTCCGGCGCGGAGCCGCTGCGCGGCACGTGGCCGAGCCTGCGTCGCGACGTGGACACCCCGGCGGACCTGGCCGCCGCCGCGGTGCTCGGGCTCGGCCGGCACACGGCCGCGCTCGCCGGTCGGTTGTACGCCACCCCCACCCTCGGCGGTTGACCCTCCGCCGGTTTCCGGCGGCGACCCGGAGGGCCCGGGTGGGGCGGTGAGGTGGGGTACCGTGCGAGCCATGCAGGGGACGGTGGCGACCTTCGACCCGGCGACCCGGTCCGGGACGCTGCTGCTGGACGACGGCAGCCGGCTGGACTTTCCGGCCGCCGCCTTCGACAGGTCGGGGCTGCGGCTGCTCCGGCTCGGCCAGCGGGTACGCATCGAGCACGACGCGGACGGCCAGGTCAGTCGGGTGACGCTGCCGACCTTCCGGTGAGCAAAGCGGGCCGAGTTCATTTTCCGTTAACCGTGATCGGGGAATGATGGAAGCGTGAGCCCGCCCGCCCGCCGCCCAAGTCCCTCCGCAGCCGACCGCACAGCCGATTCCGGGGAGACCGTCACCGACGAGAGCGCCACCCCGGACGGCGAACCCACCACCGAGTGGGGCACGACTCCCGACGACCCGTCCGCCGGTCCCGACCGGCACGACCTCCCGCTGCCCGGCGGGCCCGACCGGGACGACATCCCGCTGCCCGGCGACGACCTGCCGGTACCCGAGCCGCTGCCCGAGGACCGGTTCCTCAACCGCGAGGTCTCCTGGCTGGACTTCAACGCCCGGGTGCTGGCCCTGGCCGAGGACCCGGACACCCCGCTGCTGGAACGCGCGAAGTTCCTCGCCATCTTCGCCAGCAACCTGGACGAGTTCTACATGGTCCGGGTCGCCGGGCTGAAACGCCGGTTGCAGGCCGGGCTGCCGGTCCGCGGTGGCGACCGGATGCCGCTGCGGACCCAGCTGGAACTGATCGCCGAGAAGGCCACCGGCCTGGTCACCCGGCACGCCCGCTGTTTCGTGGACGATGTCCAGCCGAAGCTCGCGGCCGAGGACATCCACCTGCTGCGCTGGAGTGACCTGCCGGACCCGGAGCGGGAACGGCTGCGGGTCTACTTCCGGGAGCACATCTTCCCGGTGCTCACCCCGCTCGCGGTGGACCCGGCCCACCCGTTCCCGTACATCTCGGGTCGTTCGCTCAACCTCGCCGTGGCGGTGCGTGACCCGGACGGCGGTCCGCAGTTCTTCGCCCGGGTCAAGGTGCCCAACAACGTCCCCCGGTTCGTCCAGGTCGAGCAGGAGGCGCCGGGGATCCGGTTCCTGCCCGTGGAGGACCTGATCGGCACCCAACTCGGCCAGCTCTTCTCCGGGATGGTGGTGGACGAGTGCCACCTGTTCCGGGTGACCCGCAACGCCGAGGTCGAGGTCGACGAGGACCGCGACGAGGACCTGCTCCAGGCCCTGGAACGGGAGCTGGCCCGCCGCCGGTTCGGACCGCCGGTACGCCTCGAGGTGGACGCCTCGATCTCCGACCAGATGCTGGAGCTGCTGGTCCGCGAGCTGGACATGGACGCCCATGACGTGCTGCGGGTGCCCGGTCTGCTCGACCTCGCCTCGTTGTGGCAGGTGTACGAGGCGTGTGACCGGCCCGACCTCAAGGAACGGCCGTTCGTGCCGGCCACCCATCCCCGGCTGGCCGAGGGCGAGGTGCCGCGCAGCGTGTTCGCCACCCTGCGCGACGGTGACGTGCTGGTGCACCATCCGTACCATTCGTTCTCCACCAGCGTGCAGCGGTTCATCGAGCAGGCCGCCGCCGACCCCAACGTGCTGGCCATCAAGCAGACCCTCTACCGGACCAGCGGCGACTCGCCGATCGTGGACGCGCTGATCGAGGCGGCCGCCGCCGGCAAGCAGGTCGTGGTGCTGGTGGAGATCAAGGCCCGCTTCGACGAGCAGGCCAACATCGGCTGGGCCCGGGTGCTGGAACGGGCCGGCTGTCACGTGGTCTACGGCCTCGTCGGGCTGAAGACGCACTGCAAGACCGCGCTGGTGGTCCGGCAGGAGGGCAACCAGATCCGCCGCTACTGCCACATCGGCACCGGCAACTACCACAGCAAGACCGCGCGGTTGTACGAGGACTTCGGCATGCTGACCGCCGATCCGGCCGTCGGCGCCGACCTGACCGACCTGTTCAACGTGCTCACCGGGTACAGCCGGCAGACCGGCTACCGGCGCCTGCTGGTGGCCCCGCACGGGATCCGGGCCGGGCTGATCGAGCGGATCGAGCGGGAGATCGAGCACACCCGGCTGGGCGTCCGGGGACTGGTGCAGATCAAGGTGAACGCCCTGGTCGACGAGGAGATCACCGACGCGCTCTACCGGGCCTCCCGGGCCGGCGTGCAGGTGGAACTGTTGATTCGCGGCATGTGTACGCTGCGGCCCGGCGTACCGGGATTGTCGGACAATGTCCGGGTGCGTTCGATCCTGGGCCGGTTCCTGGAACACTCGCGGATCTTCCGGTTCGGCAACGGCGGGGCGGCCGAGGGGTCCCGGGAACACCCGTCGGCCGCGGAGTTCTGGATCGGCTCGGCCGACCTGATGCACCGCAACCTGGACCGGCGGGTGGAGGCCCTGGTCCAGGTCACCGACCCGGTGGCCCGGGCCGAGTTGGACCACGTGCTCAGCACCGCGATGAGTGACGACGTGGAGGCGTTCGAGTTGACCGCGGACGGCGACTGGCACCGCCGGGTCGGCACCCCCGACCGGCCCCTGGTGCCCCTCCAGGAGGCGCTGCTGCGCCGCGTCGAGGGCACCACGACCCAGCCGGCGACCGGCTGAGCCATGAACAGCCTGGACCGGACACTGGAGGAGGAGCGCAAGTACGACGTCGTACCCGGCTTCGTGCTGCCGGACCTGTCCGCCGGCCTCCCCGACGGCTGCCGGATCACCGCCCGGCCCGCCGTGACGCTGACCGCCACCTACTTCGACACCCCGGACCTGCGCCTGGCCCGAGCCGGGGTGTCGCTGCGGCACCGCCGGGGCGACAAGCTGCCGTGGACGGTCAAGCTGCCCACCGGGGCCACGGGGGTACGCCACGAGGTGTCCCGGGCCGGGCGGCGCGGCACGCCCCCGGCCGAGTTGGTGGCGCTGGTCACCGCGTACGCCCGGGAGGCACCGCTGGCGCCGGCCGCCGTGGTCCGGACGGTGCGACGGGCTTACGACGTACGCGACGCCACCGACCGGACCCTCGCGGAGATCGCCGACGACACCGTCGAGGTGCTGGCCGGCAAGCGGGTCAGCGCGACGTTCCGCGAGGTGGAGGTCGAACGCAGGGCGGGTGGGACGGATCTGCTCGATCGGCTGGAAGCGGCGCTCGTGGCCGCCGGCGCCACGACCGGCGGTTTCGTGCCGAAGCATGTCCGGGCGTTGGGGCCGGCCGCCGCCGACCCGCCGGACCTGGTGCCGCCCGGCGAACTGCCGGCCAGGCCCACCGCCGGGGATGTGGCGGTGGCGGCGATCCGCGCGGACGTGGCCCGGATCCTCGAATCCGACCCGCTGGTCCGACTCGGCGCACCGCTGCCCCACGGTGACACCCCCGTACACCGGATGCGGGTGGGTTGCCGGCGCCTGCGCAGCGACCTGCACACCTTCGGACCGCTGCTGGCGACCGGCTCCGGCGAACCGCTGCGGGCCGAGCTGAAGTGGCTGGCCGGCGTGCTCGGGCAGGCCCGGGACGCCGAGGTGCTGCGCGAGCGGCTACGGCGTACCGCCGCCGCCGACCCGCTCAGCGAGCTGGACCCGTCCATCGTCGACCGGCTGGACGCGCCACTGGCGGCCCGGCAGGACCGGGCGCTCGGTGCGGTGGCCGAGGCCCTGGGTTCGGCCCGCTACCTGGCGCTCACCCGGTCCCTGGTCGACGCCACCCGGCGACCCGCGCTCGATTCCGCCGCCACCGAGCGCGCGGACCGGGCGCTGCCCCGGCTGGCGGCCAAGCCGTGGCGCCGGCTGGCGGACGGTGCTGGCGACCGGCCACCCGCCGGCAACCTCGACCCGCTGGACGACGACCACCGCTGGCACGCCGTCCGGATCAGCGCGAAGAAGGCCCGGTACGCCCTGGACGCCGTCGCGCCGGTGCTCGGCGGCGGGCCGCGACGCCTGGCCAGGGCACTGGCCCGGGTACAACGGGTGCTGGGCGAACACCAGGACGCCGCGGTGGCCGCCGACACCTGGTTGGCGCTGGCCGGGCAACTGCCCGACGACCACGCGGTGGCCGTGGTGGCGGGCCGGTTGGCCGAGCGGGAACGGGCCGCCGTCCGGGCGGCCCGAGCCGCCTTCCCGGCCGCCTGGCGACGGGCCACCAGACCGAGCCGGACCGGCTGGCTGCCGTGAAGCCGATCCGGGCGGCGGGTGGGGTGGTACACCGGCGGGTGGGCGGTCGCGTCGAGGTGTGCCTGGTGCACCGGCCCCGGTACGGCGACTGGTCGCTGCCCAAGGGAAAACTCGATCCGGGCGAACACCCGCTGCTCGCCGCCGTCCGCGAGGTGGCCGAGGAGGCGGACGTCCGGGCCGTGCCGCAGTTCCGGCTGCCCCGGGTGCGCTACCGGAGCGAGGGACGCCCGAAGGTGGTCGACTACTGGGCGATGCGGGTCGCCGGCCACGGTGGTTTCCAGCCGGAGACCGAGGTGGACGACCTGTGCTGGCTACCCGTGGCCGAGGCCGCCGAGTTGGTCAACTATCCGCACGACCGTCGGGTGCTGTGGGCGTTCGCCGCCCTGCCGCCGGTGACGGCGGAGCTGACCGTGGTGCGGCACGCCAGCGCGTACCGGCGGGGCGCCTGGAGCGGGCCGGACACCGCCCGACCGCTGGACCCGACCGGCCTTCGGCAGGCGGTGGCGGTGGCGCCGCTGCTCGCGCTGGTCCGGCCGGTACGCCTGGTGTCCGCCTCGGCGTTGCGCTGCGTACGGACGCTGGATCCGCTGGCCGCGCTGCTGGACCTGCCCATCGAGGTGGACTCGGACCTCGACGAGCCGAGACCGGGGCAGGAGGTGGCGGAGTGTGCGCTCGCCGCGGCGGGGCGACTGGCCGAGCTGGCCGCCGAGGGGCTTCCGGTCACCGCGTGCAGCCAGGGCAAGGTGCTGCCCCGGGCGCTGGACCTGCTCTGCGCGGCCGGGGCAGGTCCGGCCCGGGACCACACCACCGACAAGGGCACCGGCTGGTTGCTGGCCTTCGCCGGTGACCGCCTGGTGGCCACGGACCCGCTGGACCCGGCAAAGACCGCCTGACAGCGAGTGGGGGGGAAAAAAACACGTGGCGCTCCCCCCCCCCTCTACCCCCGCCTGTTCGCCTCCCGGTATGGGCCTCTTCCTCCTCGGCCTCCTTTTTTTGGTCTTTTTTCTTGCTC
>NZ_JBTIXF010000085.1:0-22055 GCF_055793945.1 Plantactinospora sp. A48
GCCACCTGGACCAACGACATCAGCCACGGTGACCTGGTCCGCAACAACCCCGACCAGACCTTCACGGTCGACCCCTGCAACCTGCAACTGCTCTACCAGGGCCGCGCCACCAACTCCGGCGGCGACTACGGCCTGCTGCCCTACCGGCCGGGCCTGCTGACCCTGCAGCGCTGACCCGACACAACCCGGCCAGATCAGAACGAAGCGGCGGGGGTTGGACCCAGACCAGCCCCCCCCCCCCCCCCCCCCCCCCCCCCCCCCCCCCCCGCCACGTCAACCGCCGGTCAGCAGACCTGATCCAGCGACTGCCCGTTGGTGGCGATCACCTGACCGTTGAGCCTGAGCACGCCGCCGACCTCGATGCACACGTACGCCGGTGCGTACAGTTGCAGGCCCCAACTCCAGCCGTAGTAGGTGTCCGAGGTGACATCCTGGGCGTACGGCAGGGTGCCCCCGGCGGGCAGGTAGTACTTCTGCCGGACGATCGTCTTCTGCGCGGTGGCGCCGTTCACGTAGTTGTTGATTCGTACCCAGTTGGTCTGGCAGTCGCGGGAGTACCGCACCTCCAGCACGCCGTTGACCACGCCGTTCGCGGGGTTGACCAGGTTCTTCGACCAGATCGTGATCGCGCTCGCGGCGCAGCCGGTGGCCTGCGGGTCGGTGTAGTCGTCTCCGTTGGGCGGCGCCGCCGCGGCCGGTCCGGCCAGGGCGAGGACCGCCGCGCCGACGGTGAGGGTCGCGGCGAGCTGGGTGCGGATCCGCATGTCGTCCTCCGAGGTTGGGGGAACCGGTGCGGATCAGCGTGCGCCGGGTGGACCGCTTCACCCGGAGTTCTTGCCACCCCCGATTTCCCGGGTCAACCCTGGGTCGGTGTCGGTGTCGGTGTCGGTGTCGGTGTCGGTGCCCCTCCCCCTGCCCGTGCCGGCGCTGGCGCGCAGGCGCCGGGAGACGCCGAGCCACCAGTCGGCCGCGGTGCGCACCGGCTCCGGTCCGGTTCGCCGGTACCGGTGCAGCAGCGCGTCCCGACCGAGCACCCCGAGCGCGTAGGTCACGGCACGACCACCGGCCGGGTCAGCGCCATGCCGGCCCATCGTCGTGGACCAGAACCGGTCGCCACCCGTACCGGGCAGGTGGGCGAGGGTGCGGATCGCGGTGACCGCGGTCGGATCACCGGGGCGGGCCGCCAGCACCAGGCGCTCCAACGCCGGACGGAGGTCCGCCTCACCCAGCACCGCCAGGGCGGTGATCACCGCAGGGGCCACCACCGGGTCGGTGATGGTCGCCGGCCGGAACAGCTCCGCCGCCATGGCCCGGCCGACCCCCGAACGGTACGGCGTGGCCGCGATCAGCTGCGCGGCGGTGAACCGCCGCGACAGCTGTGGGTGGAACAGCGTGTCGTCGACGAGCAGGTCCAGCACCGGATCGTGCGGCAGGACGTCCCGGGGCAGGCTCCGCAGAGTCGCGGCGGTGATCCGGGCGACGATCGTCCGGGCCGGTTCGGCGGGTAGCGCGCGGCCCGTGCCCGGCACCCCCAACCCGGCCGCCGCCCGCCGGACGGATCCGGCGGCCGCACCCCCGAGCCCGTTCCGGACCCCGTCCGGTACGTGCCGCAGCAGGTCGGCCGCGGCCAGTGCGTTGTCGGTCACGTCCCCGGACAGCAGATCGGCGGCGTGGACGGCAAGTGCCCCGAGCTGATCGACGTCGAAGTGTCCCAAGGCCGCCTTCTCGGTCGCCGCGCACCACGCGCCCCGCAGTGTCCACCCGGTGACCGGGCGTTCGATCTGCCGCAGCACGTGCCGGGCGGCGGCCGGATCATCGGTGGACGCGAGCCGGACAGCCGGCCCGGCGAGTACCCAGCTCCCAGCGGCTGACCTGGGCGTTGTCCACCGACCGGCCGGTGCCTATCTCGCGGGCGAACACCGTACCCACCGCGAGCCGCTCGTCCGGGCCGTAGATCCGGTTGACCCGCAGCAGCCAGGCCACCTCGCCGGCACCGCGTTCCGGGCCCGCCCGTCGCACCGGCGGCACGAGGGTCACCGGCCGCCCACCGGCGGTACCACCCGGCGCGTACGTCATGTCCGCACGCTATTGGCCTGTGTCAAAGCCCCTGACCGGCCTGGGGCGGGCCCAGGCGCCGTCCGGCAAGGCGGTGGAACTGCCCGATCTGGGGCGAACCTTCCGGTCACGACGGGCGGATCGCCCGACTACGGTTGTCGTGACCGGAATGCTTCGAAGGGAACGCTGATGCGTGCGACGTTGATCTACGGTGCCGGCGACATACGGGTGGAAGAGGTGCCCGACCCGGTGCTGCGGGAGCCCACCGACGCGGTGGTGCGGGTGGTCCGCTCGTGCATCTGCGGCAGCGACCTGTGGCCGTACGGCTCCCGGGCGGCCAGCGCCCACGGCGGCCGGATCGGGCACGAGTTCCTCGGCGTCGTCGAGGAACTCGGCGCGGACGTGTCCGGTCTCAACCGGGGTGACCTGGTGGTGGCGCCCTTCGTCTGGGCGGACAACACCTGCGACTTCTGCCGGGAGGGCCTCCAGACGTCCTGCCGGCACGGCGGCCTGTGGGGCGTCGACGACGTGGACGGCGGGCAGGGCGAGGCGGTCCGGGTGCCACAGGCCCAGGGCACCCTGGTCAAGCTGCCGGTCGCCGAGGACTCGGCGCTGCTGCCGGCGCTGCTGACCCTGTCCGACGTGTTCCCCACCGGGCATCACTGCGCGGTCACCGCCGGGGTCGGCCCGCGTACCACGGTCACGGTGATCGGCGACGGCGCCGTGGGCCTGTCCGCGGTCCTCGCGGCGCGACGGCTGGGCGCGGAGCGGATCATCCTGATGGGCCGGCACAAGGCGCGTACCGACCTGGGCCGGGAGTTCGGCGCCACCGACGTGGTCGCCGAGCGCGGTGCCGAGGGCGTCGAGCGGGTACGGGAGTTGACCGGCGGCGACGGCACCCACACGGTCCTGGAGTGCGTCGGGTTGCGCCCGGCCATCGAGACGGCGTTCGCGGTGGTGCGCGCCGGCGGCACGGTCAGCCGGGTCGGCGCGCCGCAGTACCCGGACGTGCCGGCGGACTTCGGCGTCTTCTTCCGCAACATCACCCTGACCGGCGGGGTCGCTCCGGCCCGCGCGTACATCGACGAGCTGCTGCCCGACATCATCGAGGGGCGGATCCAGCCGGGCAAGGTCTTCGACCGCACGGTCGGCCTCGACGAGGTGCCCGACGGCTACCGCGCGATGGCGGACCGGACCGCGCTCAAGGTCCTCATCCAGCCCTGACCGACCCGAAGATCGGCGACGTGAGGAGGACGACCGGGATCTGCGGACGCCGCCTCGGTTTGCTGGGGACCCCTACACTCCGAGTTCCCCAGGACGGACATGTGGGTGACGCATGGTCGAGCGCCGAGAACTGACTGATGGACAGCGTAGCTACCTGCGTGGGTTGTCGTTTTATCCGTGGGTCATATGGAGCCAGCGCGGGTTTCTCGGCATGATGGCATTTATGGCTGTGGTGGGGCCACTGACCGTATCGGTGATCTTGCCAGGATTCCTGCTGACCTTTCTGCTCGGGATCGTCAGCTCCGTCGCGAAGGGCCTCGCGTTCCGTCACCTGCGAGAGACCATGGGCGCCAACGGGTTCATTGACCGGGCACGCCTCGGCAGTGCGATGAATTATGTGATCTACCGTGACGTGCTTCTGGGTCGCCGTGCCTGACGCGGCGCCGCGGCCAGCCGGCAACCCTCACGCTCGAAGGGACTGACCAGACGCCGGGGATCGCTGGCCTGGCCGGGTGAGTCGAGCACGGCTCAGGACGTCTGGCCCGGCCGGACCAGCCCGGTCTCGTAGGCGTACACCACGGCCTGCACCCGGTCGCGGAGGGCGAGTTTGGTCAGTACGCGGCTCACATGTGTCTTGACCGTTCCCTCCGACAGGTGCAGGGTCGCCGCGATCTCCGCGTTGGACAGTCCACGCGCGATCAGGCCGAGCACCTCCCGTTCGCGGTCGGTGAGCACGTCGGGGGACGGCCCGGCCGGTGGCACCGCGGTGTCGACCCGTCCGACATGCCGTTCGAGCAGCCGACGGGTCACGCTCGGGGCGACCACGGCGTCCCCGCGCGCCACGACGCGAATCGCGGAGAGCAGGTCCGGGGCGAGCGTGTCCTTGAGCAGGAAGCCGCTCGCCCCGGCCCGCAGGGCCGCGTACACGTACTCGTCGAGATCGAACGTGGTCAGGATCAGGACCCGGGTGTGGGCGTCGGCCGCGCAGACCTGCCGGGTCGCCGCCACCCCGTCACCGGCGGGCATCCGCACATCCATCAGCACCACGTCGGGCCGCAGTTCCAGCGCCAGCCGCGCCGCCTCCACCCCGCCGCAGGCCTCGCCCACCACCCGCATGTCGCCGGCGTTCTCCAGGATCATGCGGAAGCCGGTACGTACCAGTGCCTGGTCGTCGGCCAGCAGCACGTCGATCATCGCTCGACCGGCCCGATGGGGAGCGCTCCCCGGACCACGAAGCCGCCCCGCTCACCCGGCCCGGCCCAGATCCGCCCGCCGAGCAGTTCGGCCCGCTCCCGCATCCCACGCAGGCCGTTGCCCGGTCCGCGGGTCACCCCGTTCCGGTCATCGGCCACCTCACCCCGGCCGTCGTCCGTGACCGACAGGACGACCTGGGTACGCGACCAGCCGATCGTCACCGTGGCCCGCGCGCCCGGCCCGGCGTGCTGCATCACGTTCGTCAGCGCCTCCTGCACGATCCGGTACGCCGACAGGTCCACGGTGGACGGCAGCGGCACCGGTGTGCCGTCGATCCGTAACCGCACCGCGGTGCCCGCCTCCCGTACCTGGTTCAACAGCGCGGGTAGCGCGACGAGCCCCGGCGGTGGTCGCCAGTCGTCGCCGGTGGACAGCACGCGACGCATGTCGGCGAGGGACTCACGGCCGGTCTTCACGATCGCCTCCAGGGCCGAACGGGTGTCGACCGGCGATCTGTCCAGGGCCGCCGCTCCGCCCTGCGCCTGGATCACCATCACCGACAGGCCGTGTGCGACGACGTCGTGCAGCTCGCGGCTGATCCGACCGCGCTCCGCGGCCACCGCCAGCGCCGCCCGCTGGTCCCGCTCGCGTTCGAGGTCGGCGGCCCGGGCCCGCAACTCGTCAAGATACCGTCGCCGGCTCTGCGCGCCCGACCCGATCGCCCAGGACGCGATGAGGATGAGCGCGAGCCCCGGCTGGTCGATCCAGGAGACCGCCCATGGCCCGGTCCTGACCGATCCGGGCCCGTCCGGTCGGTTCGGCTCATCCAGCGGGGCGGGCTCGTCCAGTCGGTTCGGCCCCTCCGGCCGGCTCGGCCCCTCCAGGCGGCTCGGCCCCTCCGGTCCGCTCGGCCGGTCCGGTCGACCGGCTGGCGTGCCGGGTGGCGGACCCGTCGGCGGTCGCCAGGCGGCCGAGGAGTCGATCGTGCTCCTGGTCGCGAACGCCGTGGAGCCCAGCGACAGCAGCAGCATCGCGGCCAGCACCGACAGCGACACCGCCCACCGGTAACGGACGGCCACGGTGTACAGCAGGATCGGCACCCCGAGGTCGACGGCCATCAGCGGCAGGAGCAGTCCCAGGTGTGCCGCCGCCGCGAACGTGGCCACCACCAGCATCGGCAGCGGCCACCGGCTGCGGAGCGCGACGGCGGCCACGAGCAGCCCACTCACCGCCCACCAGTACGCGAGCCGGTCGCCCTGCGCCACCGGCGACGGGTTGGTCAACGCGCAGGACAGCAGCACGGCGAACGCCAGCGCCCCGTCCCGGACCGCCGGGCGGCGGGCCAGGTCGCGGAGCCGCCCCCCGAAGACGTCTGCCATGACCCCGGGAGTTTACGGCGCCACGGAGGACCGACACATCCATCGCACGACATACCTGACATACCTCTGCCGGCCGACGCGGGTAGCGCCACCGGCCCCGCAGGGTGGGCAGCATGAAGCAACCCAAACGCTGGATCGCGGGCGCGGCCCTGGCCGGGGTCGCCGGTACGGTCCTCGTCGCCCCGCCCGCAGTCGCCGGCCCGTCCGCGGCTGTCGCGTCGCTCGCAGCCACCGGTCCGTCCGCAGCCAGGCCGTCCGCACCGGCCGTGGACTGGAAGCCCTGCCCCGCGTACTCCGACGAGGTGCTGCGGATGCTCGCCCCGCCGGACAAGCTCGACCGGTTCCGGACCCTCCTCGGCCGCCTCCAGTGCGGCACGGTCACCGTACCGTTGGACTACCACGACCCGGGCGGGCGACAGATCACGGTCGCACTGACCCGCCTGCCGGCCACCGACCCGGCCCGGCGCCTCGGCAGCCTGGCGCTGAACCCGGGCGGTCCGGGTGGCAGCGGATATCTCATCCCGCTGTCCCTCGCCGTCGAGAACGACACCGATGCCAGGCTCAACACGCGGTACGACCTGATCGGCTTCGACCCCCGTGGGGTCGGCTACAGCACAAAGGTCAACTGCCCGGCGCCGTCCGACGGCACCCAGCCGCCGACCGGCCCGCTCAGCAAGGCACAGGCCCGCCAGCTGTACGTCAGGCAGGTGGCCGACAACCGGACCTGTGGCAACTTCGACCCGGCGTTCCTCGGCCAGCTCACCACGGCGAACGTGGCCCGTGACCTGGACAGCATCCGGGCGGCGCTGGGGGAGCGGCGCCTCAACTTCCTCGGGATCTCCTGGGGGACGTGGCTCGGCGTGGTGTACCGGACCCTCTTCCCGCACCAGGTGGGCCGGATGCTGCTGGACAGCGTCGCGATTCCCCGCTTCGACATCCCCGCCTTCGAGGACGGCCGGGCAGCCGCGGCCGAGCGCAACGCGGGACGCTTCGCGGCCTGGCTGGCCGAGCGCGACGCGACGTACCACCTGGGAACCACGGCCACGGAGGTCCGCGCGACGATCGTGGCCCTGCGCGCCGACTTCGACGCCCACCCCCGCAGGTTCACCGATCTGCCCCAGGCGCTGGACGGCTCGCTCATCGCGCTGTCCGCCGCGCAGGACCACCCGGTGTGGGAGACGGCCGGTACCGTCCTGCACGAGCTGCGCACCGCGACCGGTCCCACGGCGCCCCCGACGGTCAAGCAGGTCCTCGGTGGTGACGATGACGACCCGCCGCCCCCGCCACCGACCGACGCGCCCGAGCAGTTCAACCAGACGATGAACAAGGCCGCCTTCTGCAACGAGGACACCGCCCGCCTCGGCTTCGACGCCGCCTGGGCGGTGTACCAGCGCCGCCTGGCGGACAACCCGATGACCGGGCGCGCCAACCCGTTCGACGCGGGCTGCGCGGGCTGGCCGCTGCCGGCCCAGCCGTTCCGGATCGGTCCCGGTGGCGGGCAACTGGTGCTGTCCGGGCACCGGTGGGAAACCCCGTCACCGTACGAGTGGACGGTGCAGACCCAGGGGCTGGTCGGCGGCGAGGTGTACACGGTGGACGATGACGTACACGGTTCGGTCATGCGCGAGCCGGCCTGCGGTGCGGACGCGGTGCGGTTCTTCGAAACCGGCCGCATCGACGAGGGTTGTCCGGGCGTCGTCTGAGCCACCGCTCTGAGCCACCGCGCGGAACAGGCTGGCCTCATCCGGGGTGGAGCAGGATGTCCTGATCCACCCCGGATGAGGCGACGGTGTCGAGGTCAGGAGGCGGGGCGCAGCTCGTCGAGGAGCTTCTCGACCCGTCTCCGGATCTCGTCGCGGATCGGTCGAACGGCGTCGACGCCCTTGCCGGCGGGGTCTTCCAGTTTCCAGTCCTCGTACCGTTTGCCGGGGAAGACCGGGCAGGCGTCGCCACAGCCCATGGTGACGATGACGTCGGAGGACTGCGCCGTGGCGTACTCCAGGAGTTTCGGGGTCTGGTCGGTGATGTCGATGCCGACCTCGCGCATGGCCTCGACGGCGGCGGGGTTGATCGTGTCGGCGGGGGCGGAGCCGGCGGAGCGGACCTCGACGGTGTCGCCGCCGAGGTGGCGCAGCCAGCCGGCGGCCATCTGGGAGCGACCCGCGTTGTGGACGCAGACGAACAGGACGCTGGGCTTGGCGGACATCGCCGGCCTTTCTTTCGGTGCACCGCCGGGCCGGTTCACCGGCGCGGTTGTGCGGCTTCGAGGGTCGGTTCGTGGTTGTCGCTGGGCACGACCACCTGGTCGGCGGCCCGCCCGGCGTCGGGGTAGAGCGCGGCCAGCAGGCCGATACCCGCGACGAGGCCGACGAGCTGGGCGATGAGGAAGCCGGGGACCGAGGCAGGGGCTATGCCGGCGAAGGTGTCGGTGAACGCCCGGCCGATCGTCACGGCCGGGTTGGCGAACGAGGTGGACGAGGTGAACCAGTACGCGGCCCCGATGTACGCGGCCACGGCAGCGGGCGCGACGGTCGCGCGACCGGAACGGGCGAGGGCGAAGACCAGCAGGATCAGGCCGGTGGTGGCGACGATCTCACCGAGCCACAGGTGTCCGGCGGCGCGGTCCCGGCCGGAGAAGTCGACGGCGGCCAGGTCGAACATCAGGTTCGCCAGCACCGACCCGGCGATCGCCCCGGTCACCTGGGCGCCGAGGTAACCGCCGAGGTCACGTACGGTGAGCCCGGTGCCGGCGCGGCGGCCGAGAAACCAGTCGGCCGCGGAGACCACCGGGTTGAGGTGGGCGCCGGAGACCGGCCCGAAGATCAGGATCAGCGCGCCGAGGGCGAACGCGGTGGCGATCGAGTTCTCCAGCAGTTGCAAACCGACGTCGGCGGGTGAGAGCGTGCTGGCCATGATGCCGGAGCCCACCACGGCGGTGACCAGCAGGGCGGTGCCGGTGAACTCGGCCAGCAGGCGCCGCCAGAGCGGGTTGGTCATCGGTCTCCGTTCTCAGCCGACGGCCGGCGGGTCGACGGTGAGCAGCCCGGCGAGCTGGCGCAGGATCGCGGGTCGGGCCCGGTAGTACACCCAGGTGCCCCGCCGCTCGGCGTCGACGAGGCCGGCCTCGCGCAGCGTCCTGAGGTGGTGCGAGATCGTCGGACCGGTCAGGTCGAAAGCCGGGGTCAGGTCACAGACGCACACCTCCCCGCCTTCGGCTGAGGCGATCATCGACATCAGCTGCAACCGGACCGGGTCACCGAGGGCCTTGAAGGCGTGCGCGAGAACGGCGGCGGTCTCGGCCGGTACCCGGCGCTGGGTCAACGGGGGGCAGCACGGGGTGTCGGCGGCGAGGTCGAGGACGGGAAGCGGCGCCGCTTGCTTGGGCATTCCTCTAGGTTGACAGGTGTCTAATCAGCATGCAACCTTTTGATTCGACAGACGTCAAGACGGGCGCGCCCGGCCCCGACCCCGAAACGGAGTCCGCTGATGTCCGGAGTCACCGTCCGACCGATGACGGCCGACGACGCCACCCGGGTCCTGGCCATCTACCAGGCGGGCCTCGACGATGGGCAGGCCAGCTTCGAGACCAGTGCCCCCACCTGGGCGGCGTTCGACGCCGGCAAGCTGCCCGCGTATCGCTTCGTGGCCGTTGGTGAAGGTACGGGTGGCCCGGCGGATTCCGGGACGGGCGATCTCGTCCTCGGCTGGATCGCCGTCTCGCCCGTCTCCGCCCGCGCGGTCTACGCGGGCGTGGTGGAGCACTCCGTCTACGTCGACCACGCCGCCCGGGGCCGAGGCGTCGGCCGGCGGCTCCTGGACGCGCTCATCGCCGCCACCGAGGCGGCCGGCATCTGGACCATCCAGTCCGGTGTCTTCCCCGAGAACGCCGCCAGCCTCACCCTGCACCAGCGCGCCGGTTTCCGGATCGTCGGCTACCGGGAACGGGTCGGGCGGCACCACGGCCGGTGGCGCGACGTGGTCCTGATCGAGCGGCGCAGTCCGGTCGTCGACTGACGGTCCCGGTACCTGGAGCGGGCCCGCCGCTCACCCTTTTGATTCGATAGCTGTCAAGGCAGAGGAGTTGTCCGATGAACGCCCTGAGTGAACTGCCGGTCGTGGTGATCGGCGCCGGGCCGGTCGGCCTGGCCGCCGCCGCACACCTGCACGAACGCGACCTGCCCTTCCTCGTCCTCGAAGCCGGTGACACCCCCGGCGCCGCCGTCCGGCAGTGGGGACACGTACGGGTCTTCTCCCCGTGGCGCTACAACATCGACCCCGCCGCCCGCCGGCTCCTCGACGACGCCGGTTGGATCGCCCCGGGCCCGGCGGTCCTGCCCACCGGCGCGGAACTGGTCGGCGACTACCTCCAGCCCCTCGCGGAACTGCCGGCACTCAAACCCCACCTGCGCTACCGCGCCCGCGTCGAGGCGGTCAGCCGGCTGGGCCTGGACCGGCTGCGCACCGCCGGTCGCGAGAGCACCCCGTTCCTGATCCGGCTCACCGACGGCGACGAGATCCTGGCCCGCGCGGTCATCGACGCCTCCGGCACCTGGGGCACGCCGAATGTTCTCGGCGCCTCCGGTCTGCCCGCCCACGGCGAGGCCCACGCCGCGGCCCACCTGGAGCACGCGCTGCCCGACGTCCTCGGCGCCGACCGGGCCCGGTTCGCCGGCCGGCACACCCTCGTCGTCGGCACCGGCCACTCCGCCGCGAACACCCTGCTCTCGCTCGCCGAACTGGCCGAAACCACGCCGGGCACCGAGGTGACCTGGGCGATCCGGACCGCCGCGCCGGCGCGTACCTACGGCGGCGGGGACGCCGACGCCCTCCCGGCCCGTGGCGCGCTCGGCACCCGGCTGCGCGCCCACGTCGACGCCGGCCGGATCCGGCTGCTCACCGGCTTCGCCGTACAGGCACTCACCCCGGCCGACGGCCGGGTCACCGTGGGGGTGCGGCACGCCGACGGCACCGAGGACCGGGTCGTGGTGGACCGGGTGGTCTCCGCCACCGGGTTCCGCCCCGACCACTCCATCGCCGCCGAGCTGCGGCTCGACCTCGACCCGATCATGGGCGCCACCCGCGCCCTCGCCCCGCTGATCGACCCCAACGAACACTCCTGCGGCACCGTGCCCCCACATGGCGTGGACGAACTCGCCCACCCCGAGCCGGGCTACTACGCCGTCGGCATGAAGAGCTACGGCCGCGCGCCGACGTTCCTCATGGCCACCGGCTACGAACAGGTCCGCTCCGTCACCGCCGCCCTCGCCGGCGACTGGACCGCCGCCCGCGACGTCCAACTCGACCTACCCGAAACCGGCGTGTGCAACAGCGATCCCGCCGACTTCGCCACCGGCGACAGCTGCTGCGGACCCGCGCCGGCCACGGAACCGGCAGGACGGGGACTGGCCACCGGCATCTCCGGCGGACTGCTGGCCGCGCCGCTGACCCTGGTCAGCCTGAACGCCGCACCCATCGACCCGCAGACCGGCTGCTGCGGCAGCTGATGCCCACCCACCGAGGTGAAGGGTCAGTCGGGTTGGTCGATGCGGTCGAGCCAGTGGTCGAGCAGCGCGGCCTCGACCGGTTCGAGCCTCGCTGTCCCGGTGAGGGTCAGTTGGGAACGTAGCTGCCGGGCCGCGGCCCGGACCGGGTCCGGCCCGGTGGGGGTGTCGACGTCCGTGAGCACGGTGGCGAAGACGGCGTCGCGGGTCCGGTGCGACAGCGTCGGATCCGCGTAGAGGGCCGGCTGGGCGATGCGGCTGAGCGCGACTCCGATGTTGGCCGGCAGGATGAGCTGGGCGGCCAGGTTCGGCGTTGTGCTCAGCGAGCCGGCGGCGGCGCAGCGCACCAGGGTGGCTTCGAGCAGCTCCAGGATGCGCCGGTGCGCGGTCGAGGTCGACCGTGGCCTGGGCGTGAACATCAACTGGTAGAGCGCGGGGTTCTCGGCGGCGAACGACATGTGGTCGTCCCAGCCGGTGCGCAGGTCGGCGACCGGGTCGGCGGTGTTCTCCAGGCCCTGCTTACGTTGGGCGTACCGCTCGAAGCCGGCGTCGGCGACCGCGTCGAGCAGGCCGCGCTTGTCGGTGAAGAGGCGGTAGAGGACCGGCTGGGTCACGCCGACCTCGTCGCAGACGGCGCGGGTGGCGATGTCGCCGTCCTGGGAGGTGGCCAACTGCCGTTCGGCCGCCGCGATGAGCGCGGCCCGCAGGGTGGCGTCGTCGGCGGGTCCAGCGGCACCACGCCGGCGTCGCCGCGCCGCCTCGGATCCGTCCCGCTCCGGCGACCCGCCGCCGGTGCCATGTCGCACGCTCTCCATGGATCGATGGTACGCCAATCAGCTAGCAGTGATTCGGCGGACGTGTTACGGTCTATATCGTCGATACGAAGGCAGGATATCTGCATTAAGAAGAGGTGAGATCCATGGGTGAGCAACGGGTTGCGGTCGTCACCGGTGCGTCGAGGGGCATCGGACGGGCCGTCGCCACCAGCCTGGCCGCCGCCGGGCAGGCCGTCGTGGTCGGCTACGTCGGCTCCGAGGGGGCCGCACACGAGGTGGTCGACGAGATCACCGCCGGTGGTGGTCGGGCGGTGTCGGTACGGGCGGACATCGGCGACGAGCACCAGGTCGAGGCGATGTTCGATATCGCGACCGAAACCTTCGGTGGGGTCGATGTCGTGGTCAATTCCGCCGGGCGGATGCCGCTGTCGCCGATCGCCGACCTCGATCTCGCCGACCTCGATGCCGTGTATCAGACGAACATCCGGGGCACCTTCGTCGTGGCCCGCGAGGCCGCACGTCGGGTCCGGTCCGGCGGGACGATCGTCGTGCTGTCATCGTCGGTTGTCGGCCTGCGGTTTCCCGGCTACGGCGCCTACGCCGCCAGCAAGGGCGCCGTCGAGGCGATGACCCTGATCCTCGCCCGTGAACTGCGTGGACGCGACATCACGGTGAACGCCGTGGCGCCCGGTCCCACCGCGACGGACCTGTTCCTCAACGGCAAGGACGAGGCGACCATCGAACGCCTGGCCAAGCAGCCACCGCTGGAACGGCTCGGTACCCCGGCCGACATCGCCCAGGTCGTCACGTTCCTCGCCGGATCGGCGGGACGCTGGATCAACGGGCAGGTCCTGCGGGCCAACGGAGGCATCATCTGACGATGCTCATCGGGGATGTCGCCGGCGCGGAAAGGAGAGCGCTCAACTCCCCCATATCTAACGTATAGCGTACCGGGGGGCTTGCGGCAAGACCCCGGTCGTGCCGCAGAATCGCTGGCCGGGGCCGGAATCCGCGGAACGGGAACCGCGAATCAAATCCACAATCGTCAATGATTCGTGCCGGAACCGTTTGACCGTGAGCCGCACCCGACGACTGGGTGCGGTGGCCGACCGTGCAAAGGGTCGCAAGCGATCCTCAGATCGGAGCTGACGCCGTGAACTCCCTGCCCACCAGCGCGTTCAATCTTCCCGACCGCCTCGCCGCCAAGGCCGACCCGGCGCTGATCGCCCGCGACGAGCGGCACTTCGCGGCGCTCGCGGAAAGCCTCGACCGGTCGATCGCCGACCTGTCCGACCGCCTCGACGCGGAACGCCGGGCGCCGGGCGGTAAGGGCCAGCGGGCGTTGGACCGGGACCAGGAGATCCGCCGGCTGACCGGCCGGCTACGCCTGCTGCGCCGCTTCGGTCTGGACCTGTGCATCGGGCACATGGTCAGCGCGGACAACCCCGAGCCCGAGTACATCGGCCGGCGGGGTCTCACCGACAGCTCGGGACGTCGGCTGTTGCTCGACTGGCGTTCCCCCGCGGCGGAACCGTTCTTCGGCGCGACCCACGCCAACCCGATGGGTCTGACGAGCCGCCGCAGGTACCGCTGGACCGGCGGTCGGATCAGCGACTACTGGGACGAGGTGTTCACCCCGGACGGGTTGGTGGGGCACGCCGCGCTCGACGACCAGTCCGCCTTCATCGCCAGCCTGGGCGGCAGCCGGTCGGCCCGGATGCGGGACGTGCTCGGCACCATCCAGGCCGACCAGGACGCCATCATCCGAGCGGGGTCTGAGGGCGCTCTCGTCGTCGACGGCGGTCCGGGGACCGGAAAGACCGTGGTCGCGTTGCACCGCACCGCCTATCTCCGGTACTCCGACCCTCGGCTCGGTCCCCGTCGCGGCGGGGTGCTGTTCGTCGGTCCGCACCAGCCCTACCTGGCCTACGTCTCCGACGTGCTGCCCAGCCTCGGGGAGGAGGACGTGCAGACCTGCACCCTGCGCGACCTCGTCCCCGAGGGGGCGACGGCGACGATCGAGGCCGACCCGGAGGTGGCCCGGTTGAAGTCGTCCGCGAACCTGCTGGCGGCGGTCGAGGCGGCCGTCCGGTTCTACGAGGAACCGCCGACCAGCGGCATGACGGTCACCACCGACGAGTCCGACATCTGGTTGAGCGCCGACGACTGGGCCCGCGCGTTCGAGGCGCCCGGACCCGGCACACCGCACAACGAGGCCCGCGACGACATCTGGGCGGAGCTGCTGGAGATCCTGACGGACAGGTACGACGGTGACGAACCGGCCGACCTGGTTCGCGGGTCGCTGCTGCGGAACCGGGAGCTGCGTACCGCCCTCAACCGGGCCTGGCCCCTGCTCGAAGCGGCCGACCTCGTCGCGGACCTGTGGTCGGTGCCCGCGTACCTGCGCAGGTGTGCGCCCTGGCTCGGCCCGGACGACGTACGGCGGCTGCGACGCGCGGACGCCCGAGCCTGGACGGTTTCCGACCTGCCGTTGCTGGACGCGGCCCGGCAGCGGCTCGGAGACCCGGAGGTGTCCCGGCGCAGGCGTCGGCATGACGCCGCCGTCGCGGTGAAACGCGAGCAGATGGCCACCGTCATCGACGACCTGATCGCGGCCGACACCTACGACGACGGCGAGGGCGTGCTGTCCAGCCTGCGCCAGGAGGATCTCCGGGAGGCCCTGGTCGACGAGACCCCGCCGCCCGGGGGCGATCCGGACCCGCTCGCCGGTCCGTTCGCGCACATCGTCGTGGACGAGGCCCAGGAGCTGACCGACGCGCAGTGGCAGATGCTGCTGCTGCGCTGCCCGTCCCGGAGTTTCACCATCGTCGGAGACCGGGCCCAGGCCAGGCACGGGTTCACGGAATCGTGGCAGGAGCGGCTCAAGCGGGTCGGGTTCGACCGGATCAACCTGGCCTCGCTGAACATCAACTACCGGACCCCGAAGGAGGTCATGGTGGAGGCCGAGCCGGTCATCCGGGCGGTGCTGCCGGACGCGAACGTGCCGACCTCGATCCGCGGTGGCGCCCCCGTCGTACGCGGATCCGCCGCCGACCTGGCCGCGATCCTCGACGCCTGGCTCGCCACGCACGCCGAGGGAATCGCCTGCGTCATCGGCGACCCCGGGTTCCGGGCGACGTCCCGGGTCCGGTCGCTGTCCCCGGAGTTGTCCAAGGGGCTGGAGTTCGATCTTGTCGTACTGGTCGATCCCGAGAACTTCGGCGGCGGTATCGAGGGGGCGGTCGACCGCTATGTCGCGATGACCCGGGCGACGCAGCGACTGGTCATCCTCACCACCTGAGGGCAGACCGGTCGGGTTCGGCGCCCGCGCGGCGCGGCCCGTCCGAGGTCGGGGCGCAGACCCGGTCAGGCGTTGAGATAGGCCAACACGGCGAGCACCCGCCGGTTGTCGTCCTCGGACGGCGGCATGTCCAGCTTGGTGAGGATGTTGTTGATGTGCTTGCTGACGGCCTTCTCGGTTATGTAGAGCTTGGCGGCGATCGCGGCGTTGGAGCGTCCCTCGGCCATCTCCCCCAGCACCTCCCGCTCCCGGGCGGTGAGCACCGCCAGCGGTTCGCGCCGGGCGAGAAGCTGCGAGATCACCTCGGGGTCCATCGCGGTGCCACCCTCGGCGACCCGGCGGATGGCGTCGATGAACTCGCCGACGTTGGAGACCCGATCCTTGAGCAGATAACCCACCCCGCCGTGCGGCGTGCTGAGCAGTTCACGGGCGTACATCGGCTCGACGTGCTGGGAGAGCACGAGGATCGGCAGCCCGGGGATCTGGTTGCGGGCCGCGATCGCGGCCTGCAGACCCTCGTCGGTGAACGTCGGTGGGAGGCGGACGTCGATGACCGCCACCTCGGGCCGGTGCGTGATCAGGACCGGCAGCAGGGCCGGCCCGTTGTCGACTGTCGCGACGACGTCGAAGTCGAATGCCTGGAGGAGTCGGGTCAGCCCATCCCGCAGCAGCGCGTGATCCTCGGCTATGACGACACGCACGGCAACTCCATCCTGATCACGGTGGGACCGCCGCGCGGGCTCGACAGCTCGATCGTGCCGTCGAAGGCGGCGAGGCGGCGTTCGATACCGCGTAGTCCGGTACCGGTGGTCGGGTCGGCGCCGCCGGTACCGTCGTCGGTGACCACCATCGTCAACGCGCCGTCCGCGTGCCGCATGGCCACCGTTCCGGTGTGGGCGTGACTGTGCCGGATCATGTTGGTCAGGGTCTCGGCGACGGCGAAGTACGCGGCCGACTCGACGGGCGTGTCGAGCCGGCCGGGCAGTTCGACATCCACCGTGATCGGCACGGGCAGGCTGAGCGCCAGCGCGCTCACCGCGCCGCCGAGTCCCCGTTCGGCCAGCACGGGCGGATGGATGCCGCGGACCAGGTGCCGCAGTTCGACCAGCGCCGTACCGCTCGATTCGCGCGCCTCGGCGAGCATCTCGTGCGCCGCGGCCGGGTTCCGGTCGATCAGTTCGTCGGCGAGCCCGATCATCATGCCCAGCGAGACGAGCCGGGCCTGGGTGCCGTCGTGCAGATCGCGCTCGATGCGGCGCAACTCGGCCGCCTGCGCGTCCACCGTGTCGGCACGGGTCACGGTCAGCTGGGTGACGCGCAGCCGGAGTTCGGCCGCCCGGGTCGGCGCGAGCAGGAGGCGGGCGAAGGAGGCGTCGAGGCGCCGGAGCGACGGTGCCGCCCACAGTCCGACGGCGAGGAGGACGGCGCCCTGGGGGAGACAGAGCAGCCCTTCGCCGAAGGTGTCGATGGACCAGACGACGCCGTAGCCGTACCAGCCGGTGCCGAGCCAGACCCACAACGGGGTCAGCGTCAGACCCACGAGCCCGTACAGCGGCACGCCCACACCGAGCGCGCCGAGGGCGAGCCCGACGACCGCGCCGGGGGCGAGCCAGGCGAGGTCGCGCCAGGTGGCGGGGTCCGTCACGGTCCAGCGGAAGCGCTGCCAACCGCCGGCAACGGCCTGTTCCGGTGCCGGATGGTACGGGCGGGCCACCAGCACCCCGGTCCGCGAGGCGAGCCGGCGTTCAAGATCGGTCCGCTTCCGGATCAGGGTCATCGTCCAGGGCACGAGCGCCAGCCCGAGGTACGGCACCGGGACCAGGACCAGCGCGACAATCGCCACGACGAGCAGCGGAAGGTTGGCGAGCGCCAGGCCGATCGCGGTCAGCCCGGCCAGCACGGCGCGGACGCCCCGGCGGACCCAGGCGCACACCTCTCGGCGGACCCGTCGGTCCAGCCGTTCACCGGTCCCGGTCATGGCCACAGGTCATATTGTGCCCGCGACCGTATCGGGGTGATGGTGGTGCCAGCACCCCCGGTCGGCGGGGCGTAGTGCTCCTGACGACGCCTTCGTTCCGCGGTCTGATGGAGCCATGACCACTACCATGACGCCGCCACAGCGGACGACCGGAAGCGATTTCGCCGTCCTGTCCCGCCGGATCACCGGCGAGGGGTTGATGCAGCGCCGGCCCGCGTACTACGTGATCCGGCTGAGCGTCGTGGCGCTCATGCTTCTCGGCGGGTGGGCGGCGTTCTTCGTGATCGGCTCGTCCTGGTGGCAGATGATCACCGCCGCGTTCCTCGCGGTCACGTTCACCCAGGTCGCGCTCGTGGCCCACGACCTGGCGCACCGCCAGGTGTTCCGGACCAAGCGTCCCAGCGAGATCGCGGGGCGGCTGGCCGGCAACCTCGGCGTCGGGATGAGCTACGGCTGGTGGATGGACAAGCACACCCGGCACCACAACAACCCCAACCACGACGATCTCGACCCGGACGTGGCGCCCGAGGTGTTGATCTGGGCCACCGAGTCGGCTCTCGGCCGCCGTGGGCTCAAGGGGTTCATCACCCGGCACCAGGCCGCGCTCTTCTTTCCGCTGCTCACCCTGCTCGCCGCCGACCTCAAGGTGTCCAGCGTCAGGGCGTTGCGAAACGGTACGGTCAAGCGGCCCCGGCTGGAGAGCGCGCTGCTGATCCTGCACGCGGTCGGTTACCTCGCGGCGCTGCTGGCCGTCCTCTCCCCGTTGCAGGCCGTCGCCTTCCTGCTGGTCCACCAGGCGCTGTTCGGCGTCTACCTGGGCATGACGTTCGCCCCCAACCACAAGGGCATGCCGCACCCGGTCGGCGACGAGGACTTTCTGCGCAAGCAGGTGTTGACCTCCCGCAACGTCCGTGGCAACTGGCTGACCGACGTGGCCCTCGGTGGCCTGAACTACCAGATCGAGCACCACCTGTTCCCGGGCATGCCCACGCCCAACCTGCGCAAGTCACAAGCGATCGTCCGGGCCTACTGCGCCGAGATCGGCGTCGCCTACGAACAGACCGGCCTCGTCACCTCCTACCGCCAGGCCCTGCGGTACCTGCACGAGGTGGGAGCACCGGCCCGCGCCGAACACGCGGCCCGCCGAGCGACCGTGGCCCGCTGACCGGTCAACGGGACCGTCCGCCTCCACGGGCCGCCCCGACCCGGCTTCCGGCGGAGAAGGCGGCCACTCCGGAGGCTCGGCGCGTCGACGAGGTCGCGACGCTCCCGCCGCCACCGGCCGAGCCCGCCTCCCGGGACCGGGTCTGATGCCGGTCACCGCCGGTCTGAACCGCCGATTCCCGGGAACGGTCGCGGCGGGATGCTCGGCCCGCCGTCCGGCCGCCACCGGTGGTCCCCGATGTCGCCGCGCGCGAGCCGTCCCCGGCAGCCGGCTTTCGGCCCGCCGTCCGGCCGCCGCCGGTGGTCCCCGATGTCGCCGCTCGTCCGGCCGCTCGCGAGCCGTCGCCGGCCGTCGGGGCCGGCGGGCTGGCGAGGGTACGCGGGCCCGGGGCGATCTCACGCAGCAGTTGGTGCCCCGGCCGCAGTCGGGTGGTGGTCGGCGCGATGCCGGCCTGGCGGGCCAGTTGCCGGACGGCGGTGACCTGGTCGTCGGTCATGAGGGTGACGACCGTACCGGTCGCCCCGGCTCGCGCGGTCCGGCCGGACCGGTGCAGGTACGCCTTGTACTCGGCCGGCGGATCGGCGTGGACGACGAGCGCGATGTCATCGACGTGGATGCCCCGGGCGGCGATGTCGGTCGCGACAAGCGTCGTCACGTTTCCCGTGGCGTACGCCTGCAGGTTGCGGCTCCGGGCGCCCTGCGCCAGGTTGCCGTGCAGTTCGGTGGCGGGCACACCGGCCGCGACGAGTTGCCGGGTCAGTGTCTTGGCCCGCCGCTTGGTACGGGCGAACACCAGGGTGCGGCCCGGCGCGGCGGCGAGATCGACGAGTACGGCGAGCCGGTCGGCGGGGTCGATGTGCAGCATGTGGTGCGGCACGGGCACCGACTCCGCGGCGGAGTCGACGCTGTGGGTGACCGGCTTGCTGAGGTACCGCTGGACCAGGACGTCGACCCCGGCGTCCAGGGTCGCGGAGAAGAGCAGCCGCTGGCTCCGCTTCGGGGTCTGGTCGAGAAGCCGGCGTACGGCGGGCAGGAAGCCGAGATCGGCCATGTGGTCCGCCTCGTCGAGCACGGTGATCTCGACCGCGTCGAGGCTGGCGTGGCCGCTGTCGATGTGGTCGGCGATCCGTCCCGGGCAGGCGACGAGGATGTCGACACCGGCTCGCAGGCCGGCGATCTGGCGCCGGGGGTCCGTGCCGCCGAAGACGGTCAGGGTTCGCAGTGAGACGGCCGCCGCCAGCGGGGCGATCGACGCCTCGATCTGGGCGGCGAGTTCGCGGGTCGGCGCCAGCACCAGCGCGCGGGGGCGCCCGGGCCGGCGCGGCGCGGGGCTGGCGGCCAGTCGGGCCAGCACGGGCAGCGCGAAGGCGTACGTCTTGCCCGATCCGGTGCGGCCCCGGCCGAGGACGTCACGTCCCGCGAGGGCGTCGGGAAGGGTCGCGGCCTGGATCGGGAACGGCCTGTCGATGCCGTTCTCGGCCAGCGCCCGCACCAGCGGGGCAGGGAGGCCGAGTTCATCGAAGGTGGTGGGTGCTGAATCAGTGCGTGGGCGGCGTGCCGCCATAGGATCTCCGAACGTGGAAGCGTGAACTGCCCGGCGGGAGCCGGCGGCCCTGCGCGCTGTTGACCGGAGTCGAATCCGGCGGGGCAGAACGGGTGGTGCGTACCAAGGTTACCCGACCGACGTCCGAACGAGCGGAGTGACGGTCACCGGGTACCGCGACGGCCGGTCGGCAGTGGCAGCCACCAGGCGTCGCGGTGGTTCGGGCCGCGAGGTCGACGTGATTTGTCCCGAGCATCCGATGTATGAACCGGGCAGCTGCCGAAGAGAACGATCGGTCGTACCGTTTTCGCCCCCTTTCGGCCTGGAAACCGGTCGTTGACTTCTCCGACATCTGACTTTAACGTCGGACCTCTACTGAATCGACAAAAGTCTATAAGGGGGAATCTCCGTGTCCCGCTTCGAACTGTCCCGGCGCTCACTGCTGCGGGCTGCCGGCCTCACCGGCGCCGCCACGACCGTCGGATTGCTCCGGGTGCGCGCGGCCGAGGCGACCGCTGGTCCGCAGAGTTACTCGTCGAGCTGGTCGTCGGTAGATCAGCATCCGCCAGCGGCGGAATGGTTCCAGGACGCGAAGTTCGGGATCTACTACCACTGGGGTGTGTTCAGCGTTCCGGCGTACGCCAACGAGTGGTATCCGCGGAACATGTACAACAACGGGTCGAACGAGAACAACCACCACAAGAGTGTGTACGGCGACCCGTCGGTGTGGCCGTACCACAACTTCATCAACGGGGCCCGGGACAAGGCCGGCAACTTCGTACAATTCGCCCCGAAACTGGCCTCGGCTGGCGGCAACTTCGACCCGAACGCCTGGGCGCAGTTGTTCGCCGACGCGGGCGCACGGTTCGCCGGGCCGGTGGCCGAGCACCACGACGGGTTCTCGATGTGGAACAGCAGCGTCAACGAGTGGAACTCGGTGGCCCGGGGCCCGAAGCTGGACCTGCTGCGGTTGCACGCCGACGCGATCCGCGGCAAGGGGTTGAAGCTGTTCGTGTCGCTGCACCACGCCTACAACTTCACCGGCTACTACCAGTGGGTGCCCGGCCAGTCGGACAACAGCCTCAAGAAGCTGTACGGGCAGCTGGGCGCCGCTGCGGAGCAGCAGTTGTGGTACGACAAGCTGCGCGAGGTGATCGACGGCTACCAACCCGACGTGATCTGGCAGGACTTCAACCTCGGCCAGTTGCCGGAGTCACGCCGGACCGACTTCCTGGCCTACTACTACAACAAGGCCGTGTCCTGGAACAAGGACGTGGTGGCCACCTACAAGGACGGGTTCAACAACCGCGGTGAGGTGTACGACTTCGAACGCGGTGGCCCGGCCGGGTTGCAGTCGCCGTACTGGCTGACCGACGACAGCATCTCCAGCTCAAGCTGGTGCTACACGCAGGGCATCGGCTACTACGCGACAAACGCCATGCTGCACTCGCTGATCGACCGGGTCAGCAAGAACGGCAACATGGTGCTCAACATCGCTCCGATGGCCGACGGCACCATCCCGTCGGGCCAGCAGAGCGTGCTGCGGGGCATGGGTGACTGGCTCAAGCGGTTCGGGGAGGCGATCTACGCCACCCGGGCCTGGAGCGTGTACGGCGAGGGCCCCACCCAGATGGGTGGCGGGTCCTTCACCACCCCCCGCGCCGGCACCAACCGGGACATCCGGTTCACCCGCAGCAAGGACAACACCGTCCTGTACGCCACCGTTCTCGGCTGGCCCGGCAGCACGTTCAACATCACCACGCTCGGCTCCAACCAGATCAACCTCAGCACGCTGGCCTCGGTGCAACTGCTGGACCAGACCGCCGGCACGTACGTCAACCTGCCCACCCGCAGCCAGGACGGCTCCGGACTGCACATCACCATGCCCTCGTCCGGTGCCCCGTTCAGCGCCCTCGCGTACGTGGTCAAGCTGACCTTC
>NZ_JBTIXF010000086.1:0-21123 GCF_055793945.1 Plantactinospora sp. A48
CTTGTCCCCCCCCGCCTTTCCGTAGACGGTCCACCTCGACTCCTCCCGGCCCACCCGGGCCGGCCCGGGCCGGCCCGGCCGCTGCCGCGCCCGGGCGTTCGCAGAGATCTTGGAATCCTGCTGCCGCCATCGGGGTATCGGGATTCCAAGATCTCGCCACCGCCACCGCCACCGCCACCGCCACCACCACCACCACCACCACCGCCACCACCGCCCTCGCCACCGCCACCGCCACCGCCACCGCCACCGCCACCGCCACCGCCACCACCGCCGGGCCGGGGGATGGGGCGTCCGTAGACTGCCGGACCCGTGGGGGATCTCCTCGGCACCGTCGCGACCGCCGCCGGCGTGTTCGGCGGCACCAACGTCGACGACATCATCGTGCTGACGGTGCTGTTCCTGACCGGACGGGCAACCGGCCGCCCCCGGCCGTGGCAGGTGTGGACCGGCCAGTACGCCGGGATCGTCGTGCTGGTCACGGTGTCCGTGGTGGCCGCGCTGGGCATGACGATCGTCCCGGATCGCTGGGTGGGGCTACTCGGCCTCGTCCCGTTCGCGCTGGGCGTGCGGGGACTCGTCGCGGCCATCCGGGCCCGTGGCGACGAGGAACAGCCGCTCCCACCCGTCGCGACCGGCGTGCTGTCGGTGGCCGGGGTCACCATCGCCAACGGCGCGGACAACATCTCCGTCTACACGCCGACGTTCCGTACCCTGGGGGTGTCCGGCACCCTCGTCACCGTGGCGGTCTTCGCGGCGCTGGTCGCGGTGTGGTGCGCGGCCGGGTCCTGGCTGGGCTCGCACCGTGCCGTCATCGATGCCGTACGGCGGTTCGGACACTGGATCGTCCCGGCGGTGTTCATGCTGATCGGCGCCGTGATCATCGTCGAGTCAGGCGTCCTCGGCCGGCTCTCCTGAACACCGACCGCGAGATCCGCTGAGCACCGGCCCTGAGATCCGGTCAACACCGGCCGTGAGAGCTGGGAATTTCAGGCTCTCAAGCGCGGACGGCCTGCGCGGCCGGGACCGCCGACCGGTCCGGCCGGCGGTCTGCTCACGCGCCCCTGATTGACCGGCCGCTGCGACGAGCGGACCAGGTCAACCGCGTCACGCCGGAACTCTTCGGTGTACTTCGATAGACGCCCCAACTGGACTTCCCTTCCTCTGGACCAACATCCAGTCGCAGGGTGTCCACATCTCGAGGGGAAAGCCCACTGGTTCGCGTCTGTCCGGATCGGTAGCTCGTGTCCCACCGTGCTTGGATGGCGGCCGACTCGGGCGCACAAACCGTGCTCCCGAGTCGGCCCGACAATCAGCAGCCCGTTACCGTCGGTCGGGCTTGCCATCCACCTCTGTTCTCTGTCAGGCGGGTACGAACTGCCACTGCTGGTTGTTCCCGCCGTTGGCGGTCCACTGCACGACCTGCGCCCCGTCGCTGGTCGAGGCGCCGGAGACGTCGGCTACCAGTCCGCTGTTGTGGGCGACGATGGTGTAGTAGCCGGTGCCGGTGGGTCGCAGGTACCACTGCTGGTTGGCGCCGCCGTTGGCTGTCCACTGCTGCAGTTGCAGGCCCTGCGTGCTGCTGCCGGCGTTGACGTCGAGCGCCTTTCCACTCGCGACGTACCGGAGGGTGTAGGAGCCGTCAGAGGTCGTGGCGACGGTCCACGTGGGGCTGCCGCTCTGCTGGACCGCCTTGGCGCCGTCGGCGGTGGAGTTGCCGACGATGGCCAGGGGCTTGCCGCTGTTGCGGTTGACGATGCGGTAGGTGCCCGGTGCGGGCCCGGTTCCGCCGCTTCCGCCGAGGTTGAAGTACTGCACCGCGTCGGAGAAGACGGGGTTGCCGGACTTCGTGGTCGACAGTTGCAGGTACACGCGGTTGCCGGTGGCCGGGGTGGTGAAGGACACCGGCTGGGTGATCCGTGAGCCGAGTGGGACGGTCAGGGTCGTGTTTCCGGAGGCGATGACCGCGCCGTTCGGCGCGTCGAGCCGCGCCGTCCAGGTGAAGCCCACCGAGGTGTCGGCGAAGTCGTCGTTGAAGACGGTGATGTTGCGGGTGACCGTGGCGTTGCGGGCGTAGGTGGGTACGGCCTGCGGCAGCGGGAAGGTGCCGTTGGAGTCCGAGTTGCCGGACGCCGACCAGTACGGGAGGTCGACCGCGGCCACCGGGTTGAACGCCGCCTGCACGCGCTGGATCTGCGGGTTGCTCCACGGGTCCGGGAGGTTGTCCGCGCCGTAGATCGGGTGACCGCCCTCCTCCGGGGTGAAGTCGGTGGACCGCACGCCGGGCACGACGCTGGCCCAGGCGGACAGCAGCGTGTACGGGCGCACGTCGGTGATGCCCTTGCCCCGCTTGGCCAGGGTTGCCGTGGCGAACCACTCGAAGCCCTGCTTGTTGTTGCATGCCGGCCAGATGAACTCGCCCTCGCTGTCGGGCCGCCCGTTCACGCTGACCAGGCCCTCCCCGTACCGGCCGAAGCCGTCGACGTAGTGCGGGATCACGTTGAAGTTGGCGTACGTCATCGACGGATAGATGCTGACATTGTTGCCGACGCCCACCTCGACACTGACCGGCCGGGTGCCGTCGGCGCCGTTCATCGCCGCGTACAGCTCCTTCTCGAACTGCTCGGAATCCTGGCCGCTCTGGTTCGGCTCGTTGTTCTGACTCCAGCGGATGATCGCGGGGTGGTTGCGGTCGCGTAGGACCAGCGCACGGGCGTGGTTGACCATGTTGTCGTGCCCGACGGAGTCCTTCCACTCCTGCGAGGATTGGGAGCCGCGAATCGCGACCTCGTCGATGACCATCAGGCCCATCTCGTCGGCGACGTCCAACATGTACGGGCTTCCGGGCTCCTGGTGGATGCGTATCACGTTGTAGTTGAGCCGCTGGTAGTTGTCCACCGCCTGCGGCCAGCCGCCGTTGCCGGACGACGGGGGCAGGAAGCCGGGCAGGGTGTCGTACGCGTCGCCCTTGCCGCCGTTGTTGATCCGGTCGTAGTCGGCACCCTGCAGGTTGTCGCCGCGGAAGTTCACGCGCACGCCGTTGAGGTAGTAGTAGTCACCGTTCTGGGTGGCCTCCCGGAACCCGAACCGGTACGTGGCGTCGCTGGTGTGCCCATCGTCGGTGACGGCATGCACCGCCAGCCCGTGCAGCTGGGCGCGGTACCCCTGCCGGTAGGGCACGTTGGGCCACCAGTACGAGGTGCTGTCGAGGTTCCACGCGACCGGTCCGACGGTCACGGTCGCGGTCGAGTGGGCCGCCACGGTGACCGTACGGCTGGGCAGGTCCGGGTAGCTGAAAGCCGATCCGCTGGCGGACGACAACGACCCGGTCAACGTCACCGACCGGGAACTGCCCGACGTGTTACGCACCGTCACGTCGTAGCTCAACGTCTTGTTCGCCACCGACGGACGCACGAAGGTGTCGCTGACGTACACCGCCGGGTACACCCGCAGGAACGCCGACCGGAAGATCCCCTGGGGAACCGCCTCGGACCACGTGGCGGCGTCCGGCACCAGGTACCGGCCGTTGGATGCCTTCAACGCGCCGCGGCCCTTCACGTTCACCGTGATCGTGTGGGTGGTGCCGGGCGCCGCGTATGCGCTGATGTCGAAGTTCGACGGGGTGAACCCCGTGGTCTGCGTCGCTACCACCTGGCCGTCGACCGACAGCGTCGCCTGGTGATTGACCGCCCCGAACTCGATCCAGGTCGCCTGCGGCTGCCCCGAGTCCGGCACGGTGATGCTGCGCGAGTACACCGCCTGGTTCACGTCGGTGAAGCCCTGCTTGTACCAACCGCCACCCGGCACGGTGATCGAGGTCGCCCCTCGACCCGCCGGCGTGAAACTCCACGTTCCGGCCAGGTCGACCGAGGCGATCGCGCCGTTACCGGCCGCCACACCGTCAGCACCGGCGGCCGCCGCGGCCCTCATCGGGGCGGGCGCGGCCAGGGCCGACCCGTGGATCGCCAGGGCCACGCCCCCGGCGGCCACGGCTGCGGCCAGTCCTCCAGCCGCGGCCGGCAACCAGCCGCGCCGGCGGGCGTTCGAACGATGCATGCCAACCTCCTGTGACTCATCCGCCAGCTCCGCAACACCGGGTCAGGGCACAGCCTCGAGGCCGATACTCGAACCGTTTCGACATATCTGCCGGGCGTCGCCAGCCACCCGGAAGGGTGGTTACCGATCGGATCCATAGGTATGAATTAAACGGGCGTATCGCGCGTGAAGTCAAGGTTTCAGGACGGTTACTTCCTGCTCATGACGCCTTGCAGGCCGAGTTGTCGCGCAGATGAGTACGACTCTTTCGCCGCGTTGGGCATTGCGCTCAGGCAAGTCGCGTCGCCGGCTCACCGATGCGGGTGCCGGTCGGGAATCGAATCGATTCGCGTGCGCGGCACCCGACCGCGTGACACGTCGAAGGCGTGCGACGGCACTGCGATCCTCGACGGAGTCGGCGGGCGGCCCGGCCCGTTCGGTTCGAAGCTGGGAGTTAGGGTGTTAGCAAGGAACGTGCCTCGCGCGCGTCACGGGCAGGTTGGGGGCCCTTGGTCGCGAGCATCTGATCGCATAGACATGACTGCGCAATCATACAGGACGATGGCCGGCGTTGGGGGTTGCCATGACTCGACTCGCGAGGCCGGGTGGAAGCCCTCCGACGCCGCGCAGCGTGGACGTCGCGCGACTGGCCGGCGTCTCCCAGAAGACGGTGTCCAGGGTCCTCAACGACGAGCCTTATGTCTCGGCCAACGTGCGCCGTCGGGTCCTGGACGCCGCCGAGGAGCTCGGCTACCGGCGCAACCAGGCGGCCCGGGCGCTGGCCTCCGGGCGGACCCGGTCGATCGGCGTGGTGACGCTCGGCAGCGCCTTGTACGGTCCGGCGTCATGGCTCACAGGCATCGAGCGGGCGGTCCGAGAGGTGGGCTACACGCTGCGGGTGGCCGCCACGATCGAGGGCGACCCGGGCGGCATCGCGAGCGCCCTGGCGTCGCTGCTGGACCAGGGCGTGGACGGCGTCGTCATCTCCGAGCCGATCGACGAGGGCGTCGGCCTCATCAGCGTCGACGTGCCGGTCCTGGTCCTCGGCGCGCCGCCCAACTTCGCCGCGCCGCAGGTGGTGACCGCCAGGGTCGGCGCGCGCCGGCTCGCGCGGGCCGCGACCGAGCACCTGCTGGAGTTGGGACACGCGACCGTCCATCACCTGGCCGGCCCGCAGCGGTGGTATTCGGCCCGGGACCGCCTCGCCGGCTGGCGCGAGGCACTGCGAGCCCACGACGCGGACGAGCCGCCGGTCCTCGAGGGCGACTGGTCGGCCGCGTCCGGCTACACGGCGGGCCGGGAACTGGCCGGCGACGGCACCGTGACCGCCGTGTTCGCCGCGAACGACGACATGGCGATCGGTCTCATCCGCGCGCAGCTCGAGGCCGGGTGCCGGGTGCCCGAGGACATCAGCGTCGTCGGGTTCGACGACATCCCGGTCGCCGCCTACGTCACTCCCCCACTCACCACCCTGCGGCAGCCGTTCGACGAGGTCACGCGGCAGGGCCTCGCGCGGCTGATACACGTCATCGAGAAGCCGGACGTCGAGCTTGCACCGGCGGCCGACCAACCGGTCGAGCTAGTCGTCCGCGCATCGACGGCGCCACCGCCGCCCCGGCCGAGCCCGGGACGTGGCCGCCGAGCGATCCCCCGGACCCACGGTGGCCCGCACGGTCAGCCCGCCGGCGGCGAAGCCCCGTCCGTCCAGCCCTGAGCGGCGTCGGTCTGTCCACCTACGGCGGCACGTCACCCCAGGCCCGCACCGGCCGTCGCTGACGAGCGGCGGTAGCACCCCCCGCGCGGACGCGCCGCTCTCGACACCCAGCACGCCGTTGCCCGGTGCCGGCGAAGCCCAGGTCTTCTTCCGGATCGCGCGGCTGCTGGCCCCGGACTGGTGCCAGCTCTACGAACGGCTCAGGACCGCCCTCGACCTGACGACGGCCCAGCGTGGTGCTGGAACCGTGGTCGCGCAGCTCAGGAGGGGTGACGGCGTCACTTGGCGTTGAAGTAGTTGGCCTCCGGGTGGTGGACCACGATGGCGTCGGTGGCCTGCTCGGGCATCAACTGGAACTCCTCGGACAGCTGCACCCCGATCCGGTCGGCGCCCAGCAGGTCCATGATCTTCGCCCGTTCCTCCAGGTCGGGGCAGGCCGGATAGCCGAACGCGAATCGGCAGCCCCGGTAGTCGGTGCGCAGCAGGCCCGCCAGGTCGGCCGGGTCCTCGGCGGCGACGGTCCGGCCACCCGACAGGGTCAGTTCGGTACGGATCCGTCGGTGCCAGTACTCGGCCAGGGCCTCGGTGAGCTGCACCGACAGGCCGTGGACCTCCAGGTAGTCGCGGTACTCGTTGCCGGCGAACAGCTTGGCCGTGTACTCGCTGATCGGCTGGCCGACGGTGACCAGTTGCAGCGCCACCACGTCGAGCTGCTCGCCACGCGGCCGGAAGAAGTCCGCCAGGCACAGCCGGCGCTCCTGCCGCTGCCGGGGGAAGGTGAACCGGGCCCGCTCGGCGTGCCCGTTCTCGTCCAGCACCACCAGGTCGTTGCCCTCGGAGTACGCCGGGAAGTAGCCGTACACCACGGCCGCCTCCAGCACCTTGTCGGCGGTCAACCGGTCCAGCCAGTACCGCAGCCGCGGCCGGCCCTGGGTCTCCACCAGCTCCTCGTACGTCGGTCCCTGGCCGCCCCGGGAGCCGCGCAGCCCCCACTGGCCGAGGAAGGTGGCCCGCTCGTCCAGCAGCGCCGCGTAGTCGGCCAGCGGGATTCCCTTGACGATGCGGGTGCCGAGGAACGGCGGCGTCGGCACCTCGACGTCGGTGGCGACGTCGGAGCGTACCGAGGTGTCGTCGAGGTCCGGCAGCGACTCGGTGACGACGGCCCGCTGCCGCTCCCGGCGGGCCCGCCGGGCCGCCAGGGCCGCCTCGCGTTCCGGGTCGACCACGGGCGCACCGCCGCGTTTGGCGGTCATCACCCGGTCCATCAGGGACAGCCCCTCGAAGGCGTCCCGGGCGTAGTGGACCTGGCCGGGGAACATCGCCCGCAGGTCGTCCTCGACGTACGCCCGGGTCAGCGCGGCCCCGCCCAGCAGCACGGGCCAGCGCTCGGCCACGCCCCGCTCGGCCATCTCGGCGAGGTTCTCCTTCATGATCACGGTGCTCTTGACCAGCAGGCCGGACATGCCGATGGCGTCCGCCCGGTGCTGCTCGGCGGCCTCCAGGATCGCCGTGATCGGCTGCTTGATGCCGATGTTCACTACCTCGTACCCG
Source organism: Plantactinospora sp. A48 (assembly GCF_055793945.1). NCBI lineage: Bacteria > Bacillati > Actinomycetota > Actinomycetes > Micromonosporales > Micromonosporaceae > Plantactinospora > Plantactinospora sp. A48. Next base: position 7,298 of record NZ_JBTIXF010000086.1, read on the forward strand.
TTGTTCGACAGGATGATGTCGACCAGGTTCTTGCCGATGTCGTGCACGTCGCCGCGCACCGTGGCCAGCACGATCCGGCCCTTGCCACCGTCCTCGGCCTTCTCCATGTGCGGTTCCAGGTAGGCGACCGCGGTCTTCATCACCTCGGCGGACTGGAGCACGAACGGCAGCTGCATCTGGCCGGAGCCGAACAGCTCGCCAACCACCTTCATGCCGTCCAGCAGCAGGTCGTTGATGATGGACAGCGCGCTGCGGCCCTCGGCCAGCGCGGTGTCCAGGTCGGCCTCCAAGCCGGTCCGCTCGCCGTCGATGATCCGCCGCTTGAGCCGCTCGTCCAGCGGCAGCGCCGCCAGCTCCTCGGCCCGGGTGGCGCGAGCCGAGGCGGCGTCCACGCCCTCGAACGCCTCGATGAACGCCTGCACCGGGTCGTACCCCTCGCGGCGCCGGTCATAGATCAGGTCGAGCGCGACCTCCCGCCGCTCCTCGGGGATCCGGGACATCGGCAGGATCTTGCTGGCGTGGACGATGGCGCTGGTCAGCCCCGCCTGCTGGCACTCGTGCAGGAACACCGAGTTGAGCACCTGCCGGGCCGCCGGGTTGAGCCCGAAGGACACGTTGGAGATGCCGAGGGTGAAGTTGACCCCGGGATAACGCCGGGCGATCTCCCGGATCGCCTCGATCGTCTCGATCCCGTCCCGCCGGGTTTCCTCCTGACCGGTGGCGATCGGGAAGGTCAGCGCGTCGATCAGGATGTCGGAGCGGTCCATCCCCCACCGGCCGGTCAGGTCGTCGATCAGCCGGGCGGCGACCCGTACCTTCCAGTCCCTGGTGCGGGCCTGGCCCTCCTCGTCGATCAGCAGCGCCACCACGGCGGCGCCGTGCTCCTTGATCAGCGGCATCACCCGGGCGTACCGGGACCCCGGACCGTCGCCGTCCTCGAAGTTCACCGAGTTGACCACGCACCGGCCGCCCAGCATCTCCAGGCCGGCCTCGATCACCGCCGGCTCGGTGGAGTCCAACACGATCGGCAGGGTGGACGCGGTGGCGAACCGGCCGGCCAGCTCGCGCATGTCCTGCGTGCCGTCCCGGCCCACGTAGTCGACGCACAGGTCCAGCAGGTGCGAGCCGTCCCGGGCCTGCGCGCGGGCGATCTCGACGCACGCCTGCCAGTCGCCGGCCAGCATCGCCTCGCGGAACGCCTTCGAGCCGTTGGCGTTGGTCCGCTCCCCCACCATCAGCACCGAGGCGTCCTGGGCGAACGGCACCGCGTGGTAGAGCGACGACACGCCCGGCTCGTGCCGCGGCTCGCGGGTCACCGGCGCCCGCCCGCCGAGGCGCTCGGCGAGCAGCCGGATGTGCTCGGGCGTGGTGCCGCAGCAGCCACCCACCAGTGACACGCCGTACTCGTCGACGAACCGCTCCAGCGCGTCGGCCAGCTCGACCGGGGTCAGCGGGAAGTACGCGCCGTCCGCGGTGAGCACCGGCAGTCCGGCGTTCGGCATCACCGACAGCGGCACCCGGGAGTGCTGGGCGAGATACCGCAGGTGCTCGCCCATCTCGGCCGGGCCGGTCGAGCAGTTCAGGCCGATCAGATCGACCCCCAGCGGCTCGATGGCGGCCAGTGCCGCGCCGATCTCCGAGCCCAGCAGCATGGTGCCGGTGGTCTCCACCGCCACGTGACAGATCAGCGGCACCGACCGGCCCAACTCGGCCATCGCCCGCTTGGCGCCGACCACCGCGGCCTTCACCTGGAGCAGGTCCTGACAGGTCTCCACGATCAGGGCGTCCGCGCCGCCGGTGATCAGCCCGGCCGCGTTCTCCAGGTACGCGTCGCGCAGCGGCTCGTACGGGCTGTGCCCGAGGGTCGGCAGCCGGGTGCCCGGACCGATCGAGCCGAGAACATACCGGGGCCGGTCGGGCGTGGCGAACTCGTCGGCCGCCTCGCGAGCCAGCCGGGCGCCCCGCTCGGACAGCTCCCGGATCCGCTCCGAGATGCCGTACTCGCCGAGGTTGGGCAGGTTGGCCCCGAAGGTGTTGGTCTCCACGCAGTCCGCGCCGGCTTCGAAGTACGCCCGGTGGATGTCCCGGACCACGTCGGGTCGGGTCACGTTGAGGATCTCGTTGCAGCCCTCCAGGCCGTCGAAGTCCTCCAGGCTCAGATTCGCCGCGTGCAACATCGTGCCCATCGCGCCGTCGGCGACGAGGATCCGACTGTTCAGAGCGGTAAGCAGAGAATCCGACACGGGTTCCAGGCTAGTCCGCCGGGTAAGGTCCGCTGGGCAGGCCACGGCGTGTTCCCAGATACTGTGACGTGCATCCCGTTGTCGGTTTTTGTGCTGGAACGTCCCGATCTGCCGTTGACCAAGGCCCGGCGCGGCCAGCGGGCCGCATTCCGTCGCGGCACGTAGGCTGGCGGATGTGAGGGAGATGAGGGACGCCACCACCAGGCACATCGACGGGTACGCCACTGCGGCGTGCGGACGGGCCGTCGCGGACCGCCGTGAGGTGACCCGATGACCGAGTTCGACGGCCTGCCCGTACTGCGCGAGCCGGTCGCCATCGCGGCCTTCGAGGGCTGGAACGACGCCGCCGACGCCTCCACCGCCGCGGTCGAACACCTGGAACAGGTCTGGCAGGCGCGCCGGATCACCGAGTTGGACCCGGAGGACTTCTACGACTTCCAGGTCAGCCGGCCGGTGATCACGATGGCCGACGGCGAGACCCGCCGGATCGAGTGGCCCACCACCCGGTTCATGGTCGCCAGTCCCGAGGGCACCGACCGGGACGTGGTGCTGATCCGCGGCATCGAACCCAGCATGCGCTGGCGGACGTTCTGCGAGCAGATCCTGGAGCTGTGCCACAGCCTGGAGATCAACCGGATCGTCCTGCTGGGCGCGCTGCTCGCCGACGTGCCGTACACCCGGCCGTTGCCGATCAGCGGCAGCGCCTCAGACCGCGACGCCGCCGAGCGCTACCACCTGACCCCCACCCGGTACGACGGGCCGACCGGCATCGTGGGCGTGCTGCACGACGCCTGCGCGCGGGCCGAGGTCGACGCGCTGTCGTTCTGGGTCCACGTGCCGCACTACGCCAACAACCCGCCCTGTCCCAAGGCCACCCAGGCGCTGCTGCACCGCGTCGAGGAGGTGCTCGACCTGCCGGTGCCGATGGCCGACCTCGCCGAGGAGGCCGCCGAGTGGGAGCAGCGGGTACGCGCCGCCGCCGAGCAGGACGCCGAACTGGGTGAGTACGTCCGCGAACTGGAGGAACGGGTCGGCGACGCCGGCATCCAGCCGTTGACCGGGGACGAGATCGCCCAGGAGTTCGAGAAGTACCTGCGCCGACGTGGCGGCTCGGCCGGCCCCACCGCCGGCTCCTGGTAGGGGAAAGGAAGGGCACCTTGTCATCGCTTTTCGTATAGCAAGGTGCCCTTGTCATCCCGGTCAGGTGCCTGCCGTCAGGCCGCCCACTCCGCCCACTCCGGCTTCACGGCCATCATCCGGGCGGTCTTGCCGGCGTCCGTGTCCACCAGGTCGCCCAGCGTCTCGTCGATCCGACGCAGCAGGCCGCCGTCCAGCCGGACGCCGGCGGCGCCCACGTTCTCGGTCACCTGCTCCGGCCGGGAGGCGCCGATCAACGCGGTGCTCACCGTCGGGCGGCTCAGCACCCAGGCAATGGCCAACTGCGCCATCGACAGCCCGGCCTCGTCGGCCAGCGGGCGGAGTTGGTGTACCCGCCGCAACAACGGCTCGCCGAGCACCCGCCGGATGAACATCGGGGCCCGGCCGTCGCCGTCCGCCCGGGAACCCTCCGGCGGCCGCCGCCCCGGCAGGTACTTGCCGGTCAGTACGCCCTGAGCGAGCGGCTGGAAGGCGACCTGGCCGATCCCCTCCCCCGCGCACAGCGGCAGCACCTCCGGTTCGATGACCCGCCACAACATGTTGTACTGCGGCTGGTTGGCCACGATCCGGTCGCGCAGTCCGAGTTCACGGGCGAGGGTGAGCGCCGACTGGATCTGCGGCGCCGTCCACTCGGACACGCCCAGGTAGCGCACCTTGCCCTGCCGGATCAGGTCGTCGAAGGCGATCAACGTCTCCGCCAGCGGCGTGTCACCGTCGTACCGGTGGGCCTGATACAGATCGACATGGTCGGTGCCGAGCCGGCGCAGCGAAGCGTGACAGGACTCCATGATGTGCTTCCGGGACAGCCCCCGGTCGTTGCGGCCCTCGCCGGTGGGCAGGCACACCTTGGTGGCGATCTCCACGGACTCGCGGCGTACCCCGCGCAGCGCCTCGCCCAGGACCTCCTCGGCGGCACCCCGGGCGTACACGTCGGCGGTGTCGAAGGTGGTGATCCCCGCGTCGAGCGCGGCGTGGACACAGGCCAGCGCCACCTCGCGGTGCACCGACTCGCCGTGGGTGAGCCAGTTGCCGTAGGTGATCTCACTGACCAGCAGCCCACTGCGGCCCAGATGACGATGTTCCATGTGGATCATCGTAGGGAACCGACGCCGGTCCGGGGTAACTCGCGCGAGCCATCGCCGTCCTTACTGGACGGGTCGGCCGTCAACTGGGGGCCCTTCCTCTACAAAAAGCGATAACAGGGGGCCCTTCCTTTCCCGAAGGGGGTGGCGGTGGGCACCCTGCGTAGGGCATCCTAGGAACCTAGCTATTGATGGAAGCCCAGTTACCGGTCCGCGGAGGTGCGTGCAGGTGCAGATCAACCCGGGGGCGGCGGAGTTCCCGCACCGCCAGATCGCCGCCCACATCAAGGCGCGGATCCGGCAGGGCGACTGGGCGGCGGGCGAGCGGCTACCGTCCATCCCGGCCATCGCCGAGATGTTCGGGGTCGCGAAGCAGACCGCGCAACGCGCCGTCGACCAGCTCCGGGTGGAGGGCGTGCTGATCACCAAGCCGGGCTCCGGGACGTACGTCCGGGGCACCCGGCGGCGACTCAACCGGCTCTCCCGCGGCCGGTACGGCGGCTTCCGCGGCTACCACGCCGACCTCGCGGCCCGGTACCGGCAGGAGTTGACCGAGGTCGGCCGGTCGGCCGCACCGCCCGAGGTGGCCGACGCGTTCGGGGTGCCCGACGGGACCGAGCTGATCGTCCGGCGCCACCTGGTACGCACCGAGGACTCTCCGGTGGAGATCGGCGCGTCCTGGTTCCGGGTCGCGGACGCCCAGGGCACCACGCTGGAACGGGCCGAGGCGTTCGGTCGGCCGCTCTACCAGGAGGCGGAGGAGGAGATCGGGCGACCGTACGCCTCCGCGACGGACACGATCAGCGCCCGGCAGCCCAGCCGGGAGGAGGCCGAACTCCTCCAGATCCGCCCCGACACACCGGTGCTGCACCTGCTGCACATCGCCTACGACGCCGGTCGGAAACCGATCGAGGTGGCCCAGGCGACCTGGCCGGGCCCGATGACCACGCTCACCGAGGAGTACCGGATCCCGGGTCCGTCCCCGGAGCCGGATCCCGACCCGGGGCTCGTCCTGGGTTGACGGGTCCGGGCCGCCGGCGGTTCTGCTACGTCGGCGCGGTCAGCCCGTGCAGGCCAGTCCGTTCAGGGTGTAGTTGAGCGGGTGCCCGTCGTTGGTCCGCCAGGTGCCCTGCATCCCGAAGGAGACGCCGCCGCCGGCGGGGATCACGGCGTTGCTACTGGTGTTCTTCGCGGTGACCGTCGCGCCGTTCTGGCTCACCACCGCGTTCCAGGAACCGAACACCCGCTGGTCGCCGGCGAACGTGAACACCAACGTCCAGCCGTTGATCGCGGTGGCACCGGTGTTGGACACCACCACGTTGGACACGAAGCCGCCACCCCATTCGCTCTGCAGGATGTAGAGCACGTTGCACGACTGGGTCGGGCCACCACCGCCCTTGATGATCAGGTCGGCGACCTTCTCGTCCAGCACTGCGCCACCGCTGGCGCTGATCCGACCGGTGAGGTGCAGCGAGGTCGCCTGACACTGGCTGTTGGCGAAGTACGTCAGTGACGCGCTGCCCTGCCCAGCGGCAGGCAGGTCGATCGGCTGGTCGAGGGGATCCATCGCGGGGCAGCCGGGCGGGATGGAGGTGCCGTTGCCCTGGAACCGGCCGTACCAGAACGAACTCACCCGTTGCGGCTGGTCGGTGCAGTTGTTCACCACCACGGTCGCGGTGGATCGGCCACCCGGGTCGATGCTCGTCGGGCTGAAGGTGAGGCTGCTGATCTCCGCGATTCCACCGCCCGTGCAGGCGGCCGACGTCGTGTTGGTGACGGCACCGGCCGGGCCGGTGATCACGCCCGAGCCCAGCACCGCCGCGGCGACCAGCACCGCTGCTCTTGTGATTGTCGATGCCCGCATCATTGGGTGTCTCCCCTTCCGGGATGGTCGACCAGGCCGTCACCGGGAAGGTCGGTCGCAAGTTGGAGTGAAGGCTGTCGATATGATGCGGGTATCGTCGTCGCTGGTCAAGCACGGCAGGCGCGGCGGCGGCTTCCTGCCACCGCGCCGGGCCGGTGGAACACCTCCGCTGGCCGCCCTCGGCCGCTGTCCGGCCGCACAGCCGGGCGTCGAACCGGTGGTGCCGGTACCGGTGGCCCTGGAGACCGAAGTCGGCCGGCTGACCGGCACCCAGGCTGCCGTTGTAGCTGACGTCGGTGAAGCGCACCGTGCCGGCGCTACCGCTCGCGGTGGCGCTCAGGTGTTGGTGCCGGCGGAGCCCGATGGCAGGGCCGGTAGGTGATGTTCTCGCCCACGCCGTTCGGCAGTGGAACACCCGCCGAGGCGCCGTAGACGTACACGCCGGGCACCCGGAGCCGTCCGGGAGGCAGTGACGTCCTGGCAGCCGACCGGACTCAGAGGCGGATGCCGAGCAGCGCGTCGACGGTCGCCGCGACCAGCGCCGGGGCGTCCCGGTCGGCACCCGTTCCGGATGCCGCCCCGGCGGCCCAGTCGTCCACCAGGGCCAGCGCGCCCGGCGTGTCCAGGTCGTCGGCGAGTCGCTCGCGTACCCCGGAAAGCAGCTCGGCCCCGGACGGCCCGGCGGGCGCCGCGACCGCCGAACGCCAGCGCGCCAGCCGGTCGGTCGCGGTGGCCAGCACCTCGTCCGTCCAGGGCCGGTCGGCGCGGTAGTGGCCGGCCAGCAGGCCGAGCCGGACCGCCATCGGATCGACCCGGTCGGCCCGCAGCCGGGACACGAAGACCAGGTTCCCGCGGGACTTGGACATCTTCTCGCCGTTCAGGCCGATCATGCCGGCGTGCGCGTAGTGCCGGGCGAACGGCACCGCGCCGGTCAGCCGCTCGGCGTGCGCGGCGGAGCACTCGTGGTGCGGGAACAGCAGGTCGTTCCCGCCGCCCTGGACGTCGATGCTGGGGCCCAGCAGGTTGACGGCGATGGTCGCGCACTCGATGTGCCAACCCGGGCGCCCCTGGCCGAGGTCGCCGCCGGGCCAGGACGGCTCGCCCTCCCGCGTACCGCGCCACAGCAGCGGGTCCAGCGGATCCCGCTTGCCGGCCCGGTCCGGGTCACCGCCCCGCTCGGCGAACAGCTCCAGCATCTCGGCCCGGGACAGGTTCGACTCGGTGCCCCACCCGGGGGCGGCGGCGATGTCGAAGTAGACGTCACCGGTACCGTCCTCCAACCGGTACGCGGCGCCGTCCTTCAACAGCAACTGGACCTTGTCGGCGATCTCGGGGATGGACTCGATCGCGCCCACGTAGTGCGTCGGCGGGATGATCCGCAACGCCTCCATGTCCTCCCGGAACAGCGCGGTCTCCCGCATGGCGAGCACCACCCAGTCCTCACCGTCGCGGGCCGCCCGCTCCAGCAGCGGGTCGTCGATGTCGGTGACGTTCTGCACGTACGTCACCGCAAGCCCGGCGTCCCGCCACACCCGCTGCACCAGATCGAAAGCGATCATGGTGGCGGCGTGGCCGAGGTGGGTGGCGTCGTACGGCGTGATGCCGCAGACGTAGAGCGTGGCCGCACCGACCGGCCGGGTCGGGTGTACGGCCCGCCGCGCCGAGTCGAACAACGCGAGCGGCCGGCCGGTCCCCGGCAACCGCGGCACCTCGTGTCCCGCCCAAGATTCCATGTGGCCAGCCTAGCGACCGTCGGGACCGGTCCCACGCCCCCGAGCCCGCTGTGATCCGGACGACAGGGACGACCCGGCCGGTAACCGAGCCGGGGCGCGCTCGGCCGGCGCGGTCGGTCAGATGGGCGGCCAGGGCACGGCCGGCCAGCCGGGTGACGGCAACGGGAACCGGTTGGCGCGCCGCAGTCGCCGGACCCGGGTGACGGTGGCGGCCACCTCGGCCCGGGTCAGGTGCTCGTCGAGCTGCTCGCCGAGCGGGCCGGCCAACTGCTCGGCCAACTGGTCCAGCGCCTCGACCACGTCCTCCGGAAAGGTGCGTCGGGCCCAGCCCCACAGCACGGTGCGGAGCTTGTCCTCGACGTGGAAGCTGACCCCGTGGTCCACCCCGTAGATCCGGTCGTCCGGGCCGATCAACACGTGCCCGCCCTTGCGGTCGGCATTGTTGATCACGGCGTCGAAGACCGCCAGCCGGGCCAACCGGGGATCGTCCGCGTGGGCCAGCGCGTACGGCTCACCGTCGTCGTCCTCGGCCGCCGCGATCCGGAACCACCGGGCCGGCAGGCTCCCCTCGGCCACGAAGCCCACCAACGGTTCCAGTTCGTCCGGCTCGTCGATCCAGAGCTGGCAGGCCCCCGGGCCGAACGGCCCGTCCCGGAGCACCGTGGGCGGCACCACGTCCCAGCCGATGGCCCGGGAGACGAGGTACGCGCTGACCTCCCGGCCCGCCAGCGTGCCGTCCGGAAAATCCCACAGCGGTCGCTCCCCGGCCACCGGCTTGTAGACGCACCGGGCGGTCAGGTCGCCGAGGGTGAGCACCCCTCGCAGGGTGGTGTTGGAGGCGTCCACGAGCCGGCCCTCCAGCTCGAACTCGCCCTCCCGCAACAGCCGCAGCGCGGCGTCCTCAGCCAGCACGGGTCGCAGATCCGGTGAGGTCACCGGTGGTAACCGTTGTGCCGGGGGCAGAGGTGTCCGGCCGGGTCGAGCGGCTGGCCGCAGAGCGGGCAGGGCGGCCGGCCGGCCGCGACCACCCGGCGGGCCCGGTCGATGAACTCCCGCGCCGCCTCGGGGGTCAGCCGGACCCGCAACCGGTCCAGGTCGTCGTCCGGCTCCTCGTCCTCCTCGTCGACGGCGTCCTCGCCGACGGCGTCATCCTCGGCATCGAGGTCGGCGCCCGCGGCGCCCAACTCGACCTCGGTCTCGGCCTCCGCCTCGCCGGCCGCGATCGCCTCGATCACCACGGTCGCGGTGTCGACATCGAAGGCCAGCCCGAGCGTGCCGACCCGGAACTCCTCGTCCACCGGGGTGTCCAACGGATCGTTGTCGGACACCGCGGCCGGCGGCTCCGGCAGGGTGACGCCGAACCGCCGGTTCGCCTCGCTCAGCAGTTCCTCGAGCTTCTCGGCCAGCAGCGACACCTGGACCTTCTCCAGGGCCACGCTGACCACGCGCCCGCCGCCACGAGCCTGCAGGAAAAACGTCCGCTCCCCCGGCGGACCCACGGTCCCGGCGACGAACCGCTCCGGCGGCTCGAAGGCATGCACCTGGTGGGTCATACCAAGAACCCTAGCCGGCCGCTCGCCGGGTCGCGCGACGCACCTCCGCGATTCGCCACAGGCCGCCTCACCGGACCGATCCGGCGTCCGCGCTGCCGGTGCCACCGCCCACCGGCGCGTCCGAGGTGACCGCCCGGGACCGGCGCCGGCGGGACCGCTTCGGCGGGACCAGATTGCCCAGCTCACCGCCGGTGTCGTTGAGTCGCAACACGAACGGACGGGTCGGGGTGTACCGGATGACGGTGATCGACGCCGGGTCGGCGACGATCCGCTGGAACAGGTCCAGGTGCATGCCGAGCGCGTCGGCCACGATGGCTTTGATCACGTCGCCGTGGCTGCACGCCAGCCAGAGCGCCTCCGGGCCGTGTTCGGCGGTCAGCCGGGTGTCCCAGGCCCGCACCGCGCCCACCGCGCGCTGGGCCATCGCGGCCATCGCCTCACCGCCGGGAAAGACCGCCGCGCTGGGATGCTGCTGTACGACGGGCCACAGTGGATCCTTCGCGAGCGTCTTCAGCGGCTGGCCCTCCCAGGCGCCGTAGCCACACTCGATCAGACCCTCCTCGACCGCCGGGACCGCGCCGGGCAGGGCCAGTTCCAGGGTCTGCCGGCACCGCACCAGCGGGCTGGTCACCACCGCCGCCAGCGGCAGGCCGGCGAGCCGGGCACCGACGGCGAGCGCCTGGGCCCGGCCGGTGTCGTCCAGCTCGACCGGCTGCCGGCCGGCCAGCCCGCCGGCGGCGTTCGCGGTGGTCCGGCCGTGCCGGAGAAGCAGTAGGGTCGCCACGATCACCAGCCTACGGATCCGGTGGGCCCGGCCGGCGGGGCACCTCCGGCGTGTCGGCCCGGGCGGGCACCTCCGGGGTGCCGCCATGGTCCTCCCGCCGGGGCGCCTCCGGCCTGCCGGCCGGGCCGGCCCCCAGGGGCCGTTGCCCGTCCCGGGTCAGGTGGCGGCGATCGTGCCGGTCATCAGCAGGGCCAGCACGAGGCTGCCCAGCGCCACCCGGTACAACACGAACAGGTACAGGGTGTGATGTGCGACATACCTCAGCAGCCAGGCGATCGAGGCGTACCCGAGCACGAAGGCGATCACGGTGGCGACCACCATCTGCGCCCCCGACGGGTGGTGCCCGCTGGCGTCGAAGACGTCCGGGATGCTGAAGACCCCGGAGATCAGCACGGCCGGAATGGCCAACAGGAACGAGTACCGGGCGGCCGCCTCGCGGGTGAGGCTGAGGAACAGCCCGGCGGTCAGCGTGCCACCGGACCGGGACACCCCGGGGATCAACGCCAGCGCCTGGGCGACGCCCATCACGACGCCGTCCCGGAGCCGGAAGTTGTTGATAGTCCGGGTCTGCCGGCCCCAGTACTCGGCGAAGGCCAGCACGAAGGCGAAGACGATCAGCACCGTGGCCACCAACCACAGGTTCCGGGCCGCCGTGCGGATGTCGTCCTTGAACAACAGCCCGAAGACGCCGATCGGGACGGTGCCGACGATGACGTACCAGCCCATCCGGTAGTCGAGGCTGGAGCGGACCGACCGGTCCCAGATCCCGACGATCCAGGTCCGGGTGATCCGCCAGATGTCCTTGGCGAAGTACACCAGCACGGCGGTCTCGGTGCCGAGCTGGGTCACCGCGGTGAACGAGGCGCCCGCGTCCTCGTCGAAGAAGATCGCCGAGGTGATCCGCAGATGCGCGGACGAGCTGATCGGCAGGAACTCGGTCAGGCCCTGCACGATGCCCAGGACGATGACCTCGATCCAGCCCATCGGAGTGGCCGCACCGACCGGCGTGGGGTTCACTCGGCCACCCCGGACAGCTCCAGCGCCTGGGCGCAGGTACGCAGGGTCTCGATGCCGCTCTCCCGGTCCGCCACGAAGAGCAGCACGGACAGGGTGGTCACCCCGGACTCCGCGTACGCCCGCATCCGGTCGGCGATCCGCTCCTTCGAGCCGAGCAGCGAAACCCGCTCGATGAACTCGGTCGGCACGGCCGCCGCGGCGTCCCGCTGCCGCTTGGCCAGGTACAGCTCCTGGACCTCCCGGGCGGCGTCGCCGTACCCCATCCGGGTGGCCAGCTGGTTGTAGAAGTTCTGCTCCCGGCTGCCCATGCCACCCACGTACAGCGCGGCGTACCAGCGGACCAGCTCGGCGCAGGACGCGACATCGTCGCCCACCACCACCGGCACGCTGGGCACCACGTCGAACCCGGCCAACTCGTGGCCGGCCCGCCGACGACCGGCGGCCACCGAGGCGAGCTGCTCGGCCGCGTACTCCGGGGCGTAGAAGACCCCCAGCCAGCCGTCGGCGATCTCCCCGGCCAGTTCGAGATTCTTCGGGCCGACCGCGGCCAGGTACGTCGGAATCCGGTCCCGGGGCGGGTGGAAGCCCAACCGCAGGGCCTTGCCCGGCCCGTCGGGCAGCGGCAGCGTGTAGTGGCTGCCGGCGTACTCGACCTGCTTGCGGGCCACCGCCAGCCTGACGATCTCCACGTACTCCCGGGTCCGGGCGAGCGGCTTGGCGAACCGGACCCCGTGCCAGCCCTCGGAAACCTGCGGACCGGACACCCCGAGGCCGAGCCGGAACCGGCCACCGGAGAGCGCGTCGATGGTGGCCGCGGTCATCGCGGTCATCGCCGGCGTGCGGCCGGGAATCTGCATGACCGCCGAGCCCAGGTCGATCCGCTCGGTCTGGCCGGCCAGCCAGGCGAGCATGCTGGGCGAATCCGAGCCGTACGCCTCCGCCGCCCAGACCACCGAGTAGCCGAGCCGGTCGGCCTCCTGGGCCAGCGCGAGATGATCGGCCGGCGTGGTCCACGCCGTCTGGTATCCGAGGCTTAGCCCGAGCCGCACTGTTCCTCCCCCATCCGCGAGGAGCACCAGGGTACGCAATGGCCGATCCGCCGCCGATCACCGGCTCGCCGTCGATCACCCGATCATGGCTCGCCGAGGCGTCGACGATCACCCGCTCGTCGGCCCGACATCGATCATCCACTCGGCGGCCCGTCATCGATCACCGGTCGGTCACCGACCGTCGGATCGGCGACGGAAGGCGGTTCGGCGGGAGCGAGGATATCCGCGGATGGCGAAGCAGAATACAGTTCGTGCCATGCAGCAGCGACCGCTCGGCCGAAGCGGGTTGGCGGTTTCCCGGCTCGCGCTCGGCACCATGACCTGGGGTCGGGACACCGATGCCGACGACGCGGCCGCCCAACTGAAAAGCTACCTCGACGCGGGCGGCAACCTGGTCGACACGGCCGACGTCTACGGCGACGGTGACGCCGAGGCGGTCATCGGGTCGCTGCTGGGCACCCTGGTCGACCGGGAAGACCTGCTGATCGCCACCAAGGCGGGGCTGCGGCCGGGCGCCGGGCGGCGCCGGGACAACTCCCGGGGCCACCTGCTACGCACCCTGGACGCCTCGCTGCGCCGGCTGGGCACCGATCACGTCGACCTGTTCCAGGTACACGGGTACGACCCGGACACGCCGCTGGAGGAGACCCTGGCGGCCCTGGACCACGCGGTGGCCAGCGGGCGCGTCCGGTACGTCGGCGTGTCGAACTTCTCCGGCTGGCAGACCGCCCGCGCGGCGGCCTGGCAGGCCGCGTTCCCCGGCCGGGCCCCCGTGGTGGCCACCCAGGTGGAGTACTCGCTGCTGGAGCGGGGCATCGAGCGGGAGGTGCTGCCGGCCTGCGCGGCGCTCGGGCTGGGCGTGCTGCCCTGGTCGCCGCTGGGCCGGGGCGTGCTGACCGGCAAGTACCGGCACGGGCGACCGGCCGATTCCCGGGCCGCCTCGCCGCACTACGACCGGTTCGTCGCCCGCTACCTGGAACCGCGCTGCTCCAGCATCGTCGAGGCGGTGGCCACCGCGGCCGGTGGGCTCGGCGTGTCGCCCCTGGAGGTGGCGCTCGCCTGGATCCGCGACCGGCCCGGGGTGGTGGCGCCGGTCCTCGGCGCGCGCACCGTGGGTCAGCTGCTCGGCGGGTTGCAGGTGGAACGGATCACCCTGCCCGAGGAGATCAGCCGGGCCCTGGACGACGTCTCCGCCATACCCGTGGGATATCCCGAGACCGACGGCTGAACAGCGCGGCGGACGGCCGTTGATGTGGTGGGGGTTTGGTCGGCCCCCACCCCCCCCTGAGGTCCGTGATTCCCCCCCCCATTGGGGGGGGGCCGGGACAACCCCACAGCATCCG